>JAMOTW010000041.1 GCA_027062125.1 Thermococcus sp. | reverse complement strand
ATCGCGGGAGGAATATTGGGTTTCGCGCTCTCCATGAGCGGAATACCGGGACTCGGAGTCCTCGTCGGCCTGTCAATGTACCTGCCGATGCTCTACATCCTGCCCTACGGACTCGGCTGTATCGTCCACGAGATAACCAAGAGGAAGAAGGGCAACGAGTTCATAACCGAGAAGGTGCTTCCAGTGGCAGCTGGACTCATGGTCGGAGAGGCGGCTATGACGCTCCTCTTCGCGGTCCTGACCGTCATGGGAGTGCTCCACCCGTGAGGTGATGGAGATGAAGAAGCTCGTTGGAAACGTCCTGCTCACGGTAGGCCTCGTTGCCGGAGCGATAACCGCCGCCAGGATACCACCCATGTGGGGCGGCTTGGCCGTTTCCCTGGCCGTCATGGGGGTTGGCATCTTCCTCAGGCGCCAGGGTGCGAAGGAGGAGCTCCACAGGGCAGCCCAGAGCGGAACCGGCGGTGTTAGGGAGCTTGAGAGACTCCTCTCCGATGCCATCGGCAGAATTGAGAAGATAATGGACGCCCCGCGCGAGAAGGCCGTTGAGGAGCTCACCGGAATCCTTGAGGAGCTTGACGAGTTCGCCGAGAAGGCGCAGCCCCTCAGGATAGAGGGCCTCATGACCTACGGAACCATCATGAGCGTCTTCAGCAGGGGCGAGAGAGCCCTCAACAGGGCCTGGAGCGCCTTCGCGGACGGCTATGAAAACGAGGGGAGGAGATGCCTCCGCTACGGCTACGACGACCTCAAGGAGACCCTCAGCGCGGTCAAGGCGCTGAAGGTCTGAGCCCTTTCTTTTCTTCTCATGGCTATTCTATCACGTAGGTGTGCACCATGAGCCCGCCGTGGCCGATGAGGCGGTGGTGCTTGATATCAAAGCCGTTCTCCTCTATGGCTTTCTCTATCGCCCTCTTCTCCGTCGTTATGAAGACTCCGCGCTTCTCGAGAACCTTGGCGAGCTCGCTGAAAAAGTCCATGTAGAGCCTTGGAATGGCACTTTTGCGACCTATCTTCAGCCCGTAGGGGAGGTTGCTTACCGCGAAGTCAACGCTCTCGACGTACTCGCTCAGCCTGGTGGCGTCGCCGAGTATGAACTCTATCCGCTCCAGAACCCCCGCGGAGAGGGCGTTCATTTCCGCCCCGCGCAGGTGTTTTCTGTACTTCTCCAGGCCGATTATCCTTCCACCGTAGCCCCTCAGGGCCAGCTCTATAGGAATCGTACCGCTTCCGCAGAAGGGGTCTATGAAGGAACCGCCGTCCGGCTTTGCCAGCTCAATCAGTGCATTGGCTATGCTGGCCTTGAGATGGGCGGGATGGTCGTAAACCCTCCACGGCCTTTTATGGAGCGAGCTGTCGCCGGTAGTGTCTATCCCGAGGAAAAAGACCTCTCCTATCAGCTCGGCCCGGAATATGACCGCTGGGTGGTCGAGGTTCACCCTCGGCGTTCCGAAGCGTTCCAAACGCTCGAATATCGCCTTGCCGACGGTCTTGGATATATCGATGCTTGTAATTTTGTGTTCGCCCTTCCGAAAGCTCCTCACGGCGAAGCTCTCACTGGTCTTGACGTACCGCTCCACCGGGAGCCCCGAGACGAATTCTTCTATCTTCTTTAACGCCCTCTCGGGCTCTTCCTCGCCGATCCCCTCGAACCTCTCGCTCGCTATCTCGACTATTACGCGGTGAAGGAGCCTCGAACGCTCGTTCAAATAGGTTGAAACGCTCAGCTCCCTCTTCCGTCCTTTCTCGTCGGTGTAGAATGCCTCGCCGACCTCGGCGAGAACCCTCCCCTCGACGCCGAGCGGTTTCCCCTCCACCCGAAACGGAACTCCAATGCTTGAGAGCAGGCCCTCAAGTTCGGCCCTCGCTAAGTCCTCAATTCCCTGCGAAGTCGTCAGCAAAAGCCTCATACCGCATCACTCCATTATCGCAACTACGCCCTTCCACTTCTTCCCGAAGCACTCGCTCGCGAGGACGTGCTTCCCGGTCAGCTCCTCCAGGAGCTTTATCCCCCCGTCGCATTTCTTGAAGCCCGTCGCTATTCCGACGGTGAAGCCTTCTATCACCCTGACTCCGACGCGCTTCTGGTTGCCGAGCTTTTCCCTCAGCTCGTCCCCGTACTTCCACAGGATCCTCCTCGGGTCGAGGAGCAGATCATCCTCAATCCTGTCCAGGACGTCTTCGAAGTCCCAGGTGAACTCGCTCTTCTTCCCTTCCTCCTTCCCGAAGAGGGTAAAGCGACCGGTCTGCCACTCGCGGAGGAACCAGCGTGCGGTTTCCTCTAGGTCGACCTCTCCGCCCGACTTTATCAGACCCCTCTTCTCGCCTATCTTCCTTAGGACTTCCTCCTCGCTCTCAAACTTCTCTATTCCAAACTTCTCGGTTATCGCCTCCTTCCTCGTTTCGAGGATCCTGCCTATGAGCTTTAACGCGGGCTTCACGGGTTCGTCTATCTTGTCGGCCGGAAAGCCGCCTTTGATGACCAGCTCGTCGAAGTCGTCTATGGGGACGACCCCCGGTGAGTCCAGAAGCCATATCTTCTTGCTCAGCCTTATGAGCTGCTTTCCCTTAGTGTAGCCGGGTATTGGAGCAGTCCCAACGGCCCTCTTGCCCTTCAGGGTGTTGATTATCGTGCTCTTTCCAACGTTGGGGTAGCCTATGAGGGCCACCTTAACCTTCTCCTGCTCCTCGAGGAGTGGTCTCGCGAGCTTTTTGATCTCTTTCCGCAGGATTCCGGTTCCCTTCCTCTCCCTCGCGCTTATGAAGACGAGCGGTATCTCGCTCTTTCTCTTGTACTCCTCGGCCCATTCCTTTGGTACCAAATCCGCCTTGTTCATGACTATGAGGAGCGGCTTGCCCTCTTCCATGATAATGTTCTCAAGCTTTCTGTTCCTCGTTCCGATGGGGTCTCTCGCGTCGACGACCTCGACTACAACGTCCGCCTCATCTATTACCTCCCTCACCACTCTCCAGGCTTTCCTCGCCTTCATCTCGCACCACCGTTATCTCGAAGATGACCGTCCCACCGTCCGTGTAGGGCGGCCCTGGGTCGAGGCACTGAACGTACGCTTTCTCTCCCCTGCCAAGCCCTAGTTCGCTCGGCTTAATACCCTTTCGCAGCGCAACTATGTACGGCAGCAGCGATGCAAGGGCATGGGTGCACACCGCGTCGGTCTCCTCCAGGTTTATCGCCGGCCCTTCAATTACTATTCTGTCCCCCATGCGAAAAACTGGGCATTTCCCCCGAATTTCTATTACGCGGGCCTCAAGTTTCTCCATCCCCCTCACCGAAATCTAAATAAAGATTGAAGTTCAAAAAACTATTCGGCATGAGAAATTGTTTATGATAACGTTGATGGTGGTGCTCAACGTGTCCGAGGATATTGAGGCGAAGATTCGCCGTTTGAGGGAGCTGGGTAAAGCCAGCGCTGAACCGGAAGCCCCTAAGACCGCCGCTCCTCCGGTTAAGAAACCCCCAAAGAAGCCGCGCACTGTTGGGAGCATTAGGAAGCGTGAGAGAAGGAAGAGAATTCTCACCGGTGCCGCAATAATTCTTGTCGTTATTCTGATAATCTCCGTCGGTGCCTACGTCTATATGGAGAACCGTACCGCTCGGCAGCTCACCGATGAAAAGAACCAGAAACTCAGGGAAGTCTATACCTACTTCAAGGGCGACATTGTCAACGCGTCCAAGAACTGTACCTCCGGGCCGATAAAGACAAAGAACGAGCTCATAAACAGGATAAACGCCGCCCAGTCACTCGACGAGCTTGAGGCCATTGACGTTAAGGCGGCCTACGATCAGGCGGTGAGCGAGTACAGGGAGTGCCTTGCCAAGATAGAGCGCATGAAGTACGAGAAGGTCCTGAACCAGACCAAGGCCGAGAAGATAAGGGATATAGAGACCGAGTTCCAGAGCATACTCGCAATGCCGCTCCCCGACGACCTCAGGACGAAGGTAGTGGACTCGATGAAGAGCCTCGAGGAGCAGGTCATGAGTGCGAAGACCATTGAGCAGGTCAACTCCGTTAACGCCGCACCGTATCTCCTCGAACTCTGGAGGGACTATTACTACTACAGGGTCGACATCATACCCGGTCAGGAGGTCATCCTCGAGAGGGGCAACATCAAGAGGATAGTCAGCAAGTCGGACGCCAAAGCAATCCTCGGTGGAATCCTCGACTACAGGGAGCTCATGGAGTACAACGTCTACAAGGTCGAGTACGTTGACATCGCGCTCGTCCTCACGAGGGACAGGATAAACGGAGCCTTCCTCGCTCCGGGAGACAAGGTCATGGTCTTCGCCAAGAACGCCACGGACTCGCCGTTCATGGAGATAGCCAACGAGGGCTATGTCCAGCTCGTCCTCCTTCCGACCGACGCAGGAGTCATCTCGGTTGACGAGGCCCAGAGCCAGAGCAGCTCATCGAGCGCGTCATCCAGCACCCAGTACAGCGAGGACCACTCGACCACCTACAGCCCCGGAGACTCCACAATAAGTGACGGCCAGAGCACGAGCGACACCTATACCAACACCCAGAGCACCAGCCAGAGCGCCTCCGCCAGCTACAGCTACTCCGTTGACCTCACCGAGATACTCAAGGCCATAGCGGCCGGAAAGATACAGGCCAGCGACGAGGTCAAGGAGCAGCTCAGGGCCTACGGCTGGGAGATAGTCGATCTCGAGAAGGAGTCCGGAATGCTCGTGCTCAAACCGGACGCCCAGTTCCTCGTGATCATAAGGGTGCCCTCGATCTTCGTGCCCGACATACTATCCAACCAGCAGTACCTGTACATAGCCAAGATTGCGACCTGAGGTGGTGGGCATGAAACGCCTCGTAGCGACCCTCTTTATTCTTTTGTTAGCTTCTTCTCTGGTTAGTGCAGAGACCTACACCCTCCCCGGCGAGACCCCGGATAAGAAGCCCTACAACAACATAGGCATTCTTGGGGAGGTTATGGTTGATCTCAACGTCACGATAGTCAACACAGCTCCCTTCCCCAAGTTCGTCATAGTCAACCCAAGGTATGATTTTCACGTCTTCAGGCTCTCCGGCGATGAGTGGATGACCTCCTTCCGCGTGAACGGTGTCTCCTACCACGTCCCCTCCCGCTTGGACAGGACGTCCCTTAACTACTACATCGGCTTCTGGGTCATGCCCTACGAAACGGTCGTCGTGAACTTCAGGATACCCTACAACAACTCCTACCTGCTCCAGACCGCGGACTATCAGTCGGTCTGCGGCGACTCCGCTAAAATAACCAACGTGACCTACTACGTCATTAACGGAAGCCTCCAATACGGCGGTCACATCGAGGTTCCGGATGACATCTCCATACTCAGCTGCGGTGTCATGTACCCCCAGCTGGTGAACACTCCCAAGATAATCTCCACGAGGGCAATGTTTCCGATGAACGACGGGCACATAAAGGTCCTCAAGTACGAGGGAACCGTCACCTTCCGCCTCACCAACGCCCCCAACAGGGCCGGCGTTTTCAACACCTTCTTCGCAGCCTCAATACCGGTCATATTCAAGGACGCGAGGGTGTACAACTTCACTCCCAACTACACCATGACCTACCGCGAGTACATGGACGAGTTCGTGTGGAGGTACAAGGGACTCAACCCGCCGGAGAAGAGCCAGCCCCAGCCCCTTCCCACCGTGCCCAACATGTTCCAGCTCTCGAACACCCTCCTCACGGGGGTCAGCGTGGGCACCCCTGAAATAGAACCCCCGAAGGAGGCTGGGCTCGACTTTCCGGTCTGGATAATATTCATGGGTGAGAGTGTTGAGATAAAATACCACGTCGAATGGACTGCTCAGGGGCGGTGAGAGTCTGTGTTCGACGAGAAGAAAAAGAAGAAAGAGGTCTCGTGGATCGATGAGATACTCAGCGGTGAGGATGACCTCCTTGAGAACATGCTTAACAGCGGGAAGAAGAAGGGGAAAAGGGAAAAGGAGGAGCTCCCCCTGCCGGGGAGTGGGGTAGGTATAGACCTGGAGGAAATCCTGAGCACCCCCACCACTCCGGAGGAGGCCGCCGAGAGCAGGCCCACCGGGGCGGATATACTGGGCGAGATACTGACCAAGGAGGAGCCCCTGGAGAGGCCGAAGCCCCGCCCCAAGCCCAGGCCCCCCTCCACCCTCCAGGACATACTGGGCTCCTCTGCAGGTGTTGAGGAGACGGCCTACGCCGGCAAGGCCGAGGTTCTGGACGCCTACGGCAATGTCCGCATCGTTAAAATAAAAGGTGAACCCGTCCCGATATACGAGATAAGGCTTCCCAAGCTCAGCAAAGATGAGGAGGAACTTTTCCTTAGGATAAAGGAGAGGGCCATAACCGAGCTCCAGCTCGACCCGAGTGCTTTCCCGAGCTTCGAGGAACGCAGGAGAGTTTTCCTGAACGCCGTCAGGAAGATGATAAAGGACGAGGCTCCCCACTTCTCGGAGGGCAGGATAGAGATTCTCGCCGATATGATAGTCCAGTCGATGGTGGGATACGGCAAGCTCGACCCCCTCGTTCGCGACGACAACCTCGAGGAGATAATGGTCATCGGAACGAATAGGCCCGTCTACGTCTGGCACAGGCGCTTCAACATGTGCAAGACCAACATAGTGTTCCCCGATGACAAAGAGATACTCAACATCATCGAGCGCATAGCGAGGGAAGTGGGCAGGAGGATAGACCAGCAGAGCCCGCTACTCGATGCACGCCTCCCGGACGGAAGCCGTGTCAACGCGACCATACCGCCGATAAGCCTCGACGGTCCGACCATAACCATCCGTAAGTTCAAGAAGGACCCGCTGACTATCATAGACCTCATCAAGTACGGCACCATGAACACTGACATAGCGGCCCTCCTCTGGATATTCGTCGACGGACTCGGCGTTAAGCCAGCCAACGTCCTCGTCGCGGGAGGAACGGGTTCGGGTAAGACCACCACTCTCAACTCGCTGGGAATGTTCATTCCGCCGAGCGAGCGCGTCATCACCATAGAGGACACCGCCGAGCTCCAGTTGCCCGTCGAGCACTGGATCAGGCTCGAGACGAGGCCGCCCAACGTTGAAGGCAAGGGTGAAATCACGATGGATGACCTCGTTAAAAACACCCTCCGTATGCGTCCTGATAGAATCATAGTCGGTGAGGTTCGTGGTCCGGAAGCTAGGACCATGTTCACGGCAATGAATACGGGACATAATGGGGCCCTCTACGACTTCTCGGTCATACAGATTTCTGACGGCAGGTTCGTGCTCATCGGTGACCTCATCGATGAACTCTTCGAGAAGTACTCGGACAGGGTTGAAACCTACAAGGATTTGGAGTACATAGTCCTCGATGAGGAGGACAGGTTCGAGGTAGTCAGCGTCGGCCCTGACCTGAATGCTGGAAAGCACATCGTTTCGAGGGTCTGGAGGAGAAAGGTAAGGCCCGGGGAGAAGCTTATCCGCGTGAGAACGAGGACAGGCAACGAGGTGATACTCACCAAGACCCACCCGTTTTTCGTCTTCTCCGATGGCGACGTCGTGAGAAAAGAGGCGGAGAAGCTGAAACCCGGCGATAGGGTCGCGGTGATGAGGAAACCTCCGAAGCCACCGCAGAGGAAGGCCCTCATAAGTCCTGAGGTTTACGCGGGGATGAGTGACTACTACCTCGTTCCCAACGGGGAGGGCCTCGTAAAGGTTCCGAACGACGGAATCCCGCCTGAAATGGCTCAATATTTAATCTCAGTCAACTCGAAGCCAGTGAGGATTGTCCGCGAGGTGGACGAGAAGCTCTCCTATACCGTTGGTGTAATCCTCGGCGACGGCTACATCTCCTCGAACGGCTACTACGTCTCGGCCACCTTCGACGACTCCTCCTACATGAACGCCTTCACCTCGGCCCTGTCGGAGTTCCTGCCGGAGAGCGAGCCAGAAATCAAAAGAAACGAGGGATACACCGTTGTGACCTACGGCTCGAAGATATTCGCCGAGTTCCTTCACAGGGCATTCAGAATCCCAAAGGGCAGGAAGGAGAACCTCGACGTGCCCGATTTGGTGCTGTCGAACGACGAACTTTTGAGGTACTTCATAGCGGGCCTCTTCGATGCCGATGGCTACGTTGACGAGAACGGCCCGGCCATAATCCTCACGACGAAGAGTGAGAACCTCGCGAGGAAGGTCTGGTACGCCCTTCAGAGGCTCGGGATAATAAGCACGGTCTCCCGCGTGAGGAACAAAGGCTACAAAGAGGGCGTAATCTTCAGGGTCGCCGTGAGGGGCGTTGGCGACCTCATCAGGTTCAACCGCTTGGTTCCGCTCAGGCACTCAATGAAGAAGGCGAGGCTTGAGGAGCTCATCAGGAAGTACAGACCTCACCGGGGAAAGAGGACCGACCGCGTTCCGATTTCGCCGTCAATGCTCGAACCCATAAGGAGGAGGCTCAACCTCAGGGTCTCCGAGCTTTCAAAGCTCGCCACCAGCCACGCTGGTGAGAAGGTTTCAGAAAGCCTTATACGCCACGTCGAGAAGGGCAGGGCGAAGGAGATAAGGCGCTCCGCTTTGAAGGGAATAGCCCTCGCCCTCCAGCAGGTGGCAAGGGATTTGAACGATGACGAGGCCTGGGTTCAGGCGAAGAGGCTTGAGCTTATCGCGGACGGCGACGTCTACTGGGACGAGGTCGTGAGCGTTGATGAGGTCGAGCCGGCGGAGCTTGGCATAGAGTACCTCTACGACCTCACCGTCGAGGAGGACCACAACTACGTGGCCAATGGAATCCTGGTCTCGAACTGTATGGGCACCATCCACTCCAACAGCGCCCGCGAGACAATAGTCCGTCTTGAGAGCCCGCCGATGAACGTCCCCAGGATTATGATCCCCGCTTTAGATATAATCCTTATGCAGGTAAGGTTCCACAGCAGGAAGAAGGGAACAATAAGGAGGATCACCGAGATAGCAGAGGTATCTGGCATAGAGGCCGAGAGCGTCCAGCTCAACAAGCTCTACAAGTACGACCCTGCGAAAGACGAGCTCGTCCCGACGGGAGTCCCGAGCAGAACCCTCAACGCCCTCGCCCACCACACGGGAATGAGTATATCCGAGTTGGAACTTGAGAGAGAGAAGAGGAAGATAATCCTCGAGTGGATGGTCGAGCAGGGCATCAGGAGCATAGACAAGGTCGGCCACTACATAAGGCAGTTCTACATTGATGAGGAGGCCCTTCTGAAGAAGATAGAAGCGGAAGGAAGCGCCGAAACGAGCAGGAAGGTTAAGAGCGTGCTGTGAGGGTGATAAGGGTGGGCGTAGTTAGGGCAATCACCGACTTTTTGGAGCGTTTGGGCGGCAAGACCATAGAGGTCGCCGAAATGCCGACCCGAAAGATACCCAAGGGTAAGTCGGTTCAGGAGAGGCTCAGGGCCCTCAAGGAGCTCCAGAAGGAGATTGAAACCGAGAAGACTGAAATCGAGAGGGAGAAGGAGATAGAGGAGATAATCGAGTGGAGGAAGAAGGAGATTCAGAAGCCATTTTCGGACAGGTTTGCCGAGGCCATCCTCCGCTACTTCAGGGGGCCTGTTGAGTCCCTGACGGCCTCTTTCAAGGGGCTCGACCAGGATCTCTACAGGGCCAGCATACTCACACCCCCCGACAGGTACGTTGCCCTCATGCTCGGAGTCGCCATCTTCGCCGGAATATTCGGCTTCATCTTCGCGTACCTCCTCTATCTTCCCCTTGACATGTCCGTTCTCGTTGGCCTCTTGGGCTTCGTGGGCGGCTTCCTCTACATGAGGCACTATCCAAAGATGGTCTGGAAGCGCAGGGTTGCGGAAGTTGAGAGGGCCATGCCCTACGCCCTCAGGCACATGGCCTCGCTCCTGAGTGCGGGCGTTGGTATATCCGAGGCCATACTATCGGTTGCCCGCGCCGACTACGGCGTCCTATCGGAAGAGTTTGAGCTCATACTCAGAGATATGAGGACCGGCTCGTCCTTCGAGGATGCGCTCACGAGGTTCGACGAGAAGATGGGCTCTGAGAACGTGAGCAGGGTCGTCAAGCAGATACTCAGGGCGGTAAAGTTCGGTGGAAACCTCTCCGAGATACTCTACAAGCTCGCCGAGGATTTCGCCTTTGAGTACAGGATGAAGCTCGTGGAGTACGTCCAGAGGGTCAACGGTATAGCCTTCATATACATGTTCCTGACGATAGTCATGCCAACGATGTTTGTCGTCGGAATACTCGCCGGTTCCGTCATGGCCAGGCAACTCATAATGCCCCCGGAGACGCTCGCGATAATACTGCTCTTCGCGTTCCCTGCGATATCGTTGATAATAGTTAACATGATCAAGAAGGGAGAGCCGAGGTGACCCCGATGCCCGGACTGTCATCAGTGTTCATATCCCTCATCGAGAAAGTCGTTCCGGAGAGGTGGATGAAGCGTTACGAAGTTTTCATCTATTCCGCCAACATAGGCTTCCTGGCGGCAGAGTACCTTGTCATCTCCCTTCTGATGGGGGTCATAGGCGCTCTCCTCCTCTACATGGTCTCCACCTGGGTCTACGCGCTCGTGGCCTTCCTCGCGGTGTTCCTCGGGATGGCCTTCGGCTACCCCTACTGGAGGAT
>JAMOTW010000040.1 GCA_027062125.1 Thermococcus sp. | reverse complement strand
TGAAGATGTATACCCTGTCGGCCCTCTTTCCCATCGTCAGGAGCTTGTAATAGGTGTTCACAACAGCCCAGGGCGACCTTCCGAGGAGGGTCACGTAAGCGACCTTTACCATAATACATTCCCCCAGACGTACGCTATGACTCCATAAACCAGCGCTAAAATGAATGGAACCCCTGAAATCCGTCCCTTAACGGCCCTGTGGGCGATCAGGAACGGCACCAGCGCCATTGTGAAGTACTCGAGACCGTAGGCCTCGTGAACTCCGAATGAAGTGACGGTGAAGAGGAGGAGAAGTGCGGCGAACACCCCGGCGGGAACGGTTAAAACAGTGAGCATGAGCACGTCGGGAGCTTTGCTCGACTTTCTCTCGGGGATCAGGACTGTCCAGAAGAGGAAGCTCAGGACGGTGAAGTGGAGAAGCAGTTGAGAGAACTCCACGTCAAGGTTCGGCTCCCCCCTGGCCGGGAGGTAGTAGAAGTAGGCCGCCCCGAAGGCATAAACAAGGGTCATTATGAGGGAAAACCCCCATTTCATCTGGGCGGGGGTGACGTTCTCCTTCATTATCATGCACCGTTAATCAATTAGCACCATCCCGTACAAAACGCTTTCGGAGAAGTCTATTTTCACGAGCCTGCCAATCTCTATTCCAATTGCGTCGATGCTTGGCCTTACCCTCGTCGGCATCCTGCACGGCTCGCCCCTCTCGAAGGGGCAGTCATCGCAGAGGTTGCAGTTGCCGGGGAAAAGCGCCATCGCGTACATGTGACCCTCCTTGAACAGCTCCTCCTCCCTTTTGAGTAGATAAAGGAGTACCTTCCTCTTTTCACCCTCAAAGTCTTCCATATTTATCTCGAACTTTATCAGAAGGGCCCTCCTGAAGTGTTCCACCCACTCCCTCGCTTCCCCCCAGTCCGGGACGTGAGGCGGACAGCTCGGCCTCTTACCGTACATAGGGCAGGAGCGGCACTTCCAGACGGGCCTCGGCGAGACGACTATTTCCGAGGCGTCTATCTCCCTCTCCCAGAGCACTCTCATGGGGCATCAAGAAAAAATGGAGCCGGAGCTTAAAAATCAATCCATCAGCCTGCCGCCGTTGACGTCTATGACCTCGCCTGTTATGTGGTCGTTTTCGAGCAGGAATATCACAGCGTGGGCTATCTCATCGGGTTTGGCTATCTCCCCCGTCAGCGAGAGCGAGCGGAGCCTCTCCTTTATCTCTGGACTTATCAGCTCGGTGTCAACCGGGCCGGGAGCGACGGCGTTGACAAGTATGTCCGGTGCGAGATGCCTCGCGAGGTTGAATGTGAGGGCTATCAGTCCGCCCTTCGAGGCCGCGTAGTGGGGTCCGACGGTTCCCCCGTCCTTCCCGGCTATCGAGGCTATGTTGATTATCTTACCTCTCTTCATGTACCTGAGGACCTCCTGCGTCACTATGAACGCCCCCGTGAGGTTGACGCCGAGAACCGCGTCCCAGTCATCGTCGGTGACCTCCATCGGCTTCAGGGCCTTTCCCAGGATTCCCGCGTTGTTCACGAGGATGTCTATCCTTCCGAAGTGTCCAACGACCTCCTCAACCATCTTCCTGACCTCTTCGCGGTTGCTCACGTCGGCCTTAGCTGCGATGGCATCCACCCCGTATGAACGGCAGAGCTCGGCGGTCTCTTCGGCCTTCTCCCTGCTGTGGGCGTAGTTTACAGCCACGTTTGCCCCCTTCCGGGCGAGGGCAATCGCTATGGCTCTCCCTATCCCCCTCCCGGCTCCGGTCACCAGGGCGACCTTTCCGGCCAGCTCCACGGGAACCACCGGTCAAACTTATGCCCTTCGGTTAATAAAGCCTAACGCCGAAATATTTTTACGTTTGAAAAACTATCTATTCACATGAAGCGTGCCATGGTAGTGTCGCTCTTGGCCTTTGGGTTAATAGCCTCCGGCTGCATTGGGTCGGAGGAGGAGAAAGGAGGTGTTAGGATGGATTTGGAGATAGGCTCGGTATTTCACGACGGTGACTACATACCCGTTGAGTTCACCTGCGACGGGGAAGACGTGAACCCGCCGATATTCATCGGACACATCGACCCCAACGCGAAGAGCCTCGTCATCATAATGGATGACCCGGATGCGCCGGCGGGAACGTTCACCCACTGGATAGCGTGGAACATCCCGCCGCTGGGGGAGATTCCAAAGGGAGTCCCTCCAAAGGGTGTCATCGAGGCCCCCGTGAGGATGGTTCAGGGCAAGAACGACTTCGGAAAGATAGGCTACGGCGGACCATGTCCGCCTAAGGGACACGGCGTCCACCACTACCACTTCAAGGTCTACGCCCTCGACA
>JAMOTW010000039.1 GCA_027062125.1 Thermococcus sp. | reverse complement strand
AACCACTTCATCTCAGTCACCCCTCACGAGCAGAGCCACCCCGACCACGAGGAAGACGACCGCGAGGAGTGTTCTGAAATCAACGGCCGGCATGAAGACGGGGATGAAAGGTCCGGCCAGCAGTATCGCGCCGAGGAGTATGAGGACGAGTGCCATCGCCTTCGTGTTCTCGTTTCCTGAGAAAATCTCGCCCAGTCTATCACCGGTCTCGTTAACCACCCTGTCAACCCTGTCGGAGAGCGGTTCCTCAACGCCTTCGCTGTCCTCCTCTGGGATTATAACGGCCGCTATGAAATATAGCAGCGTCATCGCCACCGGGTTGAAGACGAGGAGGACTATGAATATCAGCCTCACGAGGGTGGGGTCAACGTCGAGGTGCTCCGCTAATCCACCCAACACGCCCAGGAGAACCCTGTCCCTCTTCGATCTCATCAGTTTCCTCGCCATTCTTTCCACCGGGTTAGAAAAGATTGGGGGACTTTAAAAATCATTGCCCGACGGTTACATCCCCTATGACGTTCGAGACCATCACGAGCACCGGCATCCCGCTGCCGGAATGGGTGTTCTTAACGTCCCCTATGACGTCCTCGACACTCAGCTCCACGGCGTATTCCTCGGGAACGGTGATGTGGACGTCCCCCACGACGTCGCTGACCCTTACTTCGCCCTCCGCGTGTATCGAGACGTCGCCCACAACGTCCTCCACCCGGTACTCAGCGGGGGCGCTGGCGCGAACGTCCCCGACAATGTCCTCGAAGAGGAGCCTCGTGGCATTCGCCTCTATAAAAACGTCTCCAACCGTGTTCTGAACCCAGACGTCGGCCAATTCCTTCCCCACCTCTATGATAATCCTTCCGTTTTTGTAATCCTCGCAGAGGTTGTGAGTACTGATTCCAAACCCGCTTCTCTTCTTTTCAACGAGGCAGTAAACAGTCAGAAGGCCGTTCTGGTAGGTTGCATTTACAGGGAGGTTGCTTTTAACCACCACCCCGCTAACGTTGGAGGGAATCAGCTGGACCTCCCCGACCACGTTCCTAACAACTACGGACCCGGCGTCAAAGCGGCCGAGCTCCTCCAGAGGGCCGGCGTCTTTTTTCGGAGTTATTCCCCCGATGCATATATCGCCATGAAGGGCCAGGGCAGTCACAACTACACCAACGAGGAGCAGAACTATGGCAACGCCCACAACCGCACCCAAAAACCCCGCCTTTCTGCGCATCATACCCACCAATGAAAATTTCTTCATTCACCGTATAAACTTTACGCTTTCTGGAAGTTATGCCAGGGAAGGCAACGCCCAAAACTGCAAGGAGAGTTCGAGAAGCGAAAGCAATGGAAAAATGAAGAAGCACTCACTTCAGGAGCTTCACGAACTCGCGCATCCATGCGTATAAATCTCCGGGATGCCTTGAGCTGACCCAGTTGCCGTCGACGACCACCTCAGCGTCGACCCACTCGGCCCCGGCGTTCTTCACGTCGTCGCGGATGGTTACCGTGCTCGTGCCCCTCCTGCCCTTCAGCACGCCGGCGGAGATGAGTATCTGCGGCCCGTGGCATATGCTGGCGACGGGCTTCCCGTCCTCAAACATCTTCTTCGCTATCATCACGGCCTTCCCGTTAATCCTGACCCGCTCGGGAGCCTTTCCTCCCGGAAGAACCAGCGCATCGAACTCGTCCGGGTCGACTTCATCAAAGGCGAGGTCAACGTTCACGGAATAGCCGTGTTTGCCGGTTATTTTTCCGCGCTTGAAGCTCGCCACGTAGACCTCGTGGTTCTCCTCCTTGAGCCTGTGAAGCGGGTAGATAAGCTCCAGGTCCTCGAACTCGTCCGCGCTTAGAAACAGCACCTTCATAGAAACACCTCCATGCTAACGTTCAGAGGAAAATAGAAAAAGCCACTTATAACCCTTTCTGGGCAGAACTGGTCAGAGGGGGAGCTCGGTCGTCTCCTTGTGGACCTTGAGGACGACCATCGTGTGGGTTGCGACGACGCCGTCTATCTCGCCTATTCTGTCCAAGAACTCGTTGAGCTCGTCGCTGCCGCCGGTCCTTATCTTGACAAGCATGTCGTAATCGCCCGTCGTTTCGTAGATTTCGACTATCTGCGGGTACTGCTTGAGCTCGGTGGCGACGTGGGAGTACATGCCGGCCTTGGATTTGATGAGGATGAAGGCCAGTATCTCGAAGCCGAGCGACTCCGGGTCGAGTATCACGGTGAACTTCTTTATTATCCCGCGCTCCTTCAGCTTCTTTATCCTCTCGTAGACGGTCGATTCTGCCAGCCCTACCTCCTTGGAAATCTCCCTCAGGGGCGTTCTGCTGTTCCTCTGGAGTATCGCGAGTATCTTCTTATCCACCTCGTCCAAACCCGTTCGCATGAGCATCACCGCCGGTAAAAAAATTTTCGAAAGCCTATATAAACCTGCCGATTTCCGGGAACCATACTTTTATAAAACGCCCCTCGCTTTTAAGTTCAGAACTTCTGGGAGGGTCAGCGATGCCAACGAACGTCACAGCGGAGTATCTGGCGGCGGAGGAAGAGTACAGGAACGCCAAGACCATTCCAGAGAAGATACGCGCCCTTGAGAAGATGTACGCCACCGTCCCCAAGCACAAGGGAACGGAAAAGCTCCGCCTCCAGATAAAGCGAAAGCTCGCCGAACTGAGGAAGGAGCTGGAGAAACAGCGCCAGATGAAGAAGGGCGGTGGCGGACCCTCCCTAGCGGTGAGGAAGGAAGGAGCGGCGCAGATAGTTCTCGCGGGATTGCCCAACGTCGGCAAGAGCTCCCTTATGAAGGCACTCACCAACGTCGATGCCGACGTCGCCGACTACGCCTTCACGACAGTGGAGCCCATCCCGGGCATGATGCACCACAAGGACGTCCAGATACAGCTCGTCGAGGTTCCCGGACTGGTTGAGGGCGCCGCCCTCGGAAAGGGAATGGGGCCCCAGCTCCTGAGCGTCATAAGGAACGCCGACGCCATAGCAATCGTCGTTGACCTCTCCCAAGACCCCGTGAAGCAGATGGAAATTCTCCTCAAGGAGTTCGAGAGGGCAGGCATAAAGCTCAACAAGCGCCGCCCGAGGGTGGAGATAAAGAGAACCGCGATGGGCGGAATAGTCATCAACGGCCAGGAGAACATCAAGGGCGACATCAACGAGGTCATGAAGATGCTCCGCGAGGAGAGGATTCACTCGGCCGAGATAACCGTCAAGGAACCGGTGACTCTGGAGGAGTTCGCCGATGCCCTCGACGAGAGCCTCGTCTGGAGGAGGGCCATAATCATAGCCAACAAGGGCGACGCCCCCGGGAGCAAGGAGAACTACGAGAAACTCGTTGAAGCCTACGGGGACAGGTTCAAGATAGTCCCAGTCTCGGCGAAGAGGAAGATTCAGCTTGACAAACTCAAGGACGAGCTCTACGAGCTGGCCGGAATAATCCGCGTCTTCACCAAGAGCCCCGGCGAGGAGCCGGCCTACCCGCCGGTGCCGCTCAAGAAGGGCTCAACCGTTATGGATTTAGCTGAGAGGATTCACAAGGACTTCGCCAAGAACTTCCGCTACGCGAGGGTCTGGGGCAAGAGCGTCAAGTTTCCTGGCCAGAGGGTTGGGGCAGACCACGTGCTCGAAGATGGGGATATAGTGGAGATTCACGCGAGGTGAGGGTTCCTTTTCTCTCCCTGCGAAACCCATAAATAATCTAAGGTAGAGAAGTTCCACTGATGGAGAGCAGGGAAGTTGTAAGGAGAATAAAAAACGTTATTCTGAAGGAGTTCTCGAAGAGGGGAGTTAATGTAGAAGAGGTTCTCCTCTTTGGCTCCCGGGCCAGGGGAGACTTCAAAGAGGGCTCAGACTGGGACGTTCTCGTCGTAATTTCAGAAGACATAGACAGAAAGAAATACAGGGAGTTGTGGTACAGCGTTTACAGGCATGTTGATGTTCCCCTTGATCTCGTGATAGTATCAAAAGAGGCATTTGAAAAATACGTGAGTTCTCCGGGGTTCATATACTACTACGCCGCCAGGGAGGGAGTAAAGATATGAGACCCGACGTGGCGGCGTGGATAAAGCGGGCTGAGGAAGACCTGTTCACAGCGGAGGCACTCCTAAGTTTTAAGAAGCCTGCACCTTGGATAATATGCTTCACGCGCAGCAGGCTGCAGAGAAGTTCCTGAAGGCGTTCCTCATCCATCATTACAAGCCGGTTTCAAAAACACATGACATCAAGGCCCTTGTTCTGGAGTGCTCCAAGATAGATCCCTCCTTCAAAGACCTGCTGAAGAAAGAGGTTGACCGGCTCACGGAGTACGCCGTCGAGACGAGGTATCCGGGTCTCTTTGAGCCCGATATTGATGAGGCTAGAGAAGCCATCGAACTGACCTCAAAAGTCCGGGAGTTCGTCCTGGAGAGACTGAAAAGCTGAAACCCTAAATATCTCGCCGCCAACGTAGTTCAGATGAGGGCATGGGGAGTATTACACCCAAGGCGTTCCGTGACTTCCTTGGACCGAAGCCGGAGAGGAAACTCGTTCTTCTTGCCGCCATAGAGCTTTACCGCGAGGGAATCCTATACAAGCTGAGGAAGAGGGACGTGCCGATAAACTACACGAGGGAAGAGGCGGAGGCGGGTGCAATTCTTCTCATGATTTAATCCTTAAGGCGGCCTCTTGGTAAAACTTGTATTTAAACAGGTAAATGCTCACCACCTTGCTCTTGGACTGTTTTTCGACTATCCCCATGTCAAGAAGGGTCTCAAGCGTGTTAACGACGCTGACCTCGGTCAGTCCGGAGAGCCTTGCAAGGGACGAGGGCCTGGAAACGCCCTCACCCATGGCATTTAAGAGCGCTATCACTTTCCTCTGATACTTCCTCTGCGGACGCAAATTGACAAAACTCCTGAGTTCGCTCATGGCCCTTTTAACGGCTTCCTCGCGGGCACTTCTAAGGGCTCTCCTGTGGGTAAGGCCGTCAATCCTTCCCCTGCCATAAGATGAGAGGTAACCCGGGAAACCGCCGAGTTCGGCAGACGCTTCCTGAAGCTCTTCGAGGGAGAAATCCACGTTTCCCGCCGCGAGCAGGCCGCTTTTTAAAAACTCAACCCCGGTTTGAACGTCCCACGGCTCGATGTCAACCCTAACCGGGGCGCGTCCATAGAGGTAGTCATCGTATTCCGGGCTCAGGAGTTTCTTAAAGAGGCCCATGGCGGAGCCCGTAAAGATTATCGTGGGCCTTCTATCTGCGAGAACGTTGTGAAGCCTCCAAAGCGCCGCGAGGAGCTTGTTCCTTTCCGTCCGGATGTCCTGAACTTCATCCCATACGAGCAGAGCGCCCTCGGGCAGGGCCTTCATGACCTCATCAAAGACGGCCCCGGGATTCTTGGGGGCGATGGAAACCCCGTCTTCTTTCTCCAAAACTGCCTCGAAGAACTTTACGCCCATGGATATTCTTTTGAGCCTGAGTTTGTCCTCGTGAACGAGGTTCGCAACATCAAGCCCGAACCTCTCAACGAATTCTGTAAAGTTGTGAATGCCGGCGAAGTTTGAATAGACCACCGGCTTGCCAGTTTCAGAGGAGTAATAAGAAGCGAATGCCCTCGCAAGGCTGGTCTTCCCTACGGCCCTCGGTCCTATGAGTGCAACCCAGCGTCTCTTTTCGATGACAAGCTGACGCAACCGGGAAACTTCCTTTTCTCTACCGTACAGTTCGTCAACTCTGATTATTGGGGTCTCCGGAAAGGGCTCCATGCTATCCACCACATTTTTTAAGATTAAAAAATCCCGTATTTAAGCGTTTTGGAAGCTTTAAAAGCGAGATAAATGTGATAGGAAAGCCGAATATAGCGGGCTTTTCCATGTCCAGAAAATCTGGGTAACAATGAACATAAAGCAACATGCAATTCTTGAAAAACGAGACGAAACCCCTAAATATCTTCACGCTCTACTTCTTCGGGTGGTGTCACGTTGCAGGCCAACGTAAACCTTGACGCTCTTCTTGAGAAGATGAAGGCCGAGCTGGAGCGGGTAAAGAACCCTGTGGACGTAGAGAAAATCCTGAAGTGCGCGGAAGCCATCAAACCGCTGATTGAGGAGAGAGAGACTGGGAGATTATTACCTAAAACACTGGAGATACAAAAACTGCAGTGGCCTTATAGGGGCCATAAAAGAGGAATGGTGGCATGACAGCGGACAACTTATGATTGCTTGGTTCTTCTGGATTATGAGTTTTACTGTAGTTGGGCTTTTAGTAGGATCTTCAGTAGGGGCATGGTTAGGAATAGGCGCAGGAATTGTTACCCTACTGGGTTTCTATTATTACAAGGGACAACACTGTGAAAAAGAAGCCAAAAGTGTAGAAGACAAAGCCATCCAATATCTCGAGCTTAAAGACAACTTCAAAGAGTTAGCTAATAATAAGTTGAAAAAACACTCTCTAAGCTACAACGAATGTGTAAATGAATACAAAAAACTGCAAAACTCAACGCCAATAGAGTACGTTAAGGACTTATTATACTCCGGATTGCTTGCATTGTCTGAAGGAAAGTTTCAAGAAGCCTCAGAAAAATTTAAACTAGCTCATGATGCTATTGGCATAGCCCTAAAAGCGATTGATTTTTCTGAGTTCGAAGCATCATCTCCAAAGTGGGCCTGGGATGATAAAGAGGTGTGGCAGGTAGTCAGCATAAATGAAGTCCTCGACTTCGCCGCCCGCGCCTGCGACGCCCTCTACCTCGGCGACGTGGAGAAAATGCGCGAGATACTAAACGAGGCCAGAGGAATGCTCGACGAACGCGATAAGTTCGTCATCGGCGACGTGAAGTTCTTCAAGTACCTCTTCGAGTTCCACTACTTCCTTCTCAAGGCCGTCGTCGAGGCTTACGAGGCTGAAATGGGAGCGGTCGCAAGGGCAACAGAAGAGCAGGCGGAGCGCTTCGCCGCGGCCAAACCCGTTGAAGTTCCGGCTCAAGTTGAGAAAGTCACAGTTTCGGCGGAAGAACCCGAAAAGGAGCTTTACAGGGGTGAAGTCCGCTTCAAGATGGGGGCAATGAGTCAGGAGCGCGTTGGAACCCTCGTCATCACGAACAAGCGGTTGAAGCTCACGGGCAAGTACAGACTGAGGGGTATGGTCGCCACAGTTGCCGTTAAGGCCGCATTGAGAGCGGCTGGAGTTGGTGAAGTTCACGAGGACATTCCATTGAATGAGATAAACTTCCTTGAACTCAAGAAGGCCATACTCGGTGGCTACTACCTTGAATTCAAGGCGAGGGGCAAGAAGTACACGATTTACACTGACGCGGCACAGCACATTTACAACCTGCTCAGACAGTACACGAACGCCTAATTTCCTTAATCCTTTTTGGGGGTGAGGGGCTTTACCCCCAGGAGTTTTAGAGAAGAATGGGGTTGTGGGGCGGAGCCCCATTCCGGGGGTTTGAGAGTACAGAGAGATAAGGGGGTGGAGCCCCCTTGTCTTTCGCCTACCTACACCACGGCCCCCTGCACTTCCCCCCGCCCTTCCCAATCATGGCGTCGAGGGAGTACTCTTTCCCGTCGAGGCTGTCCATTATCAGCCTCTCACTGTCCTTCTCGTAAATCCAGAAGACCTTGTACGCCCGCTCGTGTCTGACGACCTCTATCCTTGGCAGCCACCATGAGACCACCCGGGAGTTGCTCCATATTATGGCGCTCTCGAAGGCCTTCTTCTCAGCCTCCTCGTAGTTTACCAGCGGTTTCATGACCTTCTTCTCCTCGACGTCCCACTCGTAGAGGTCAATAAAGCCGTCGCCCCTCTCGGCGCCGAGGCGGTAGAGGTCAACGTAGGCGAAGTAGTCGAAGACCCTGTCGCTCTTTCCGAGGCGCTTGTAGAACAGCCTCAGGTGGAAGATGTGGTAAGGGTAGAGCACGAAGTCCGGGTTCGACTCCTCTGGTTTGAATATCGGCCTCATCACCATGACCCTCATTTTAGACCCCCTTCAATCTACAACCGTTCCCTAATTAATCCTTGCGGAAGTCTTGTTGCAGGTTTGTGATAAATGGCAACGTGCTTGGAACATCCAAAACCAATATCTTTATATTTGTTAAGGACCATATAAGCATCTTGATGCCACTTTACCGGCATCAGTGTAATGGGGTGGTCTAGAATGGGGCTGAGTGGTGAAGCCTGGGCGACACTATTGGTTCCAACTTTTTTGGGAATTTTGACAATGTTGTTATACGGCTATTGGGACAGAATAACAGGCAAGGAGTACTACGTGGACGACGAGATTCTCGCCTACGACGAAGACCTTATGGAAGAACTGAAAAAGGAGGGTAAGGCATGAACACGGGGATACTCTTTGGTTTTCTGGTGTATCTCGCCCTCCTGGCCTACATCGGCTGGTGGGCCAACAAGTACACCAAGACCGAGGACCAGTACTTCGTCGGAGGCAGGAAGGTTCACGTTTTAGCCGCGACCCTCTCGGACAAGGCCAGCGACTTCAGTGGCTGGCTGATGCTCGGCTACCCCGGAAGCGCCTTCAAAGCTGGTTTGGGAGCCTTCTGGGCTGGAATCGGCTGTCTCTTCGGTACCCTCGCTGACTACGTTCTCATCGGTCCGAGGCTCAGAATCTACGCAGGCAAATTCAGGGCCATAACCGTCCCGGACTACCTGGAGGCCAGACTCAAGGACGACACCAGGCTGATAAGAGTCCTCAGCGCGCTGATAATCATAATCTTCATGACCGCCTACGTCGCGGCCCAGTTCACCGCCGGAGGAAAGACCTTCGCTGAGGGCTTTGGCATAAGCGACAACGCTGGCATAATCCTGACCGTGATAATCCTGACTGCCTACGTTATCACCGGTGGATTCTTCGCCGTCGTCTGGACGGACGTTGTGCAGGCCCTCTTCATGCTGCTGACACTGATCATCGTTCCCTTCCTGGCCCTTGCGAAGATAGGCGGACTCGACAAGGCCACCGAGATAATAGCCTCAGCAGACCCCGCCAAGCTCCACCCCTTCGGCGGCGCCACTGGAATAGCGGCGCTCGTGTTCGCCATCGGATACGCCTCGTGGATAGTCGGCTACCTCGGACAGCCGCACATCGTCACCCGCTACATGAGCGTTGAAGACCCAAGGAAGCTCAGAAGACCGGGTATCTTCATCAGCGGCACCTGGACAATCCTCGTCCTCTGGGGAGCGTTCTTCGCGGGCTTCCTCGGCTTCGCCATGTACCAGGCTGGAATGCTCCAGGTCAGCGACCCCGAGAAGGTAATTCCAGCGATGGCGGTCGAGCTCATGCCTAGCTGGCTCGCGGGATTCGTCATAGCCGGTATAATCTCGGCCGTCATGAGCACCGCGGACTCCCAGCTCCTCGTGGCTTCCTCGGCCATAGCCAGGGACTTCTACCACAAGGTTCTCGGCAAGGAGGTCGGCAAGAAGCAGATGGTCAACATCTCCAGGCTGGTCGTCTTCGCCGTGGCCATAGTCGGCCTCTGGTTCGCCATCAGCGGGCCGGGAGTCATCTACCAGATGGTCGCAACTGCGTGGGGTGGCCTTGCAGTCGGATTCGGTCCGATACTCACGCTGAGCCTCTGGTGGAAGAGAACCACCAAGGAGGGTGCAATAGTCGGTATGGCCTACGGCCTCATAAGCGAGGTTCTCCTTGAGGCCAAGATCTACGGCTGGGCCTTCCACCCGGACGCACCGGGCTTCTTTGGAACAATAGGCGGCTGGTTCAACGGCATCCCAGTGTTCTTCATCAACTTCTTCGTGACGCTCTTCATCATAATAATCGTCAGCCTGCTCACCAAACCGCCCGAGGACGTAGTCAAGCTCCACGAGGAGATATTCAGGAAGGTCCCCGTTGAGACCGGCAAGAAGAGCGTCACCGAGACCAGGGCCAAGAGCCAGGTCGAGAACGTCGCCGAGTTCGTCCTGACCAGGGGGCTTGCCTGATTTCCACCCCCTTTTGTTTTTGATTTTCCCGGGTCGTCTTCTGCTGGGTATCCTGAGTCTTTGAGATACTGAACCAAAGGTTCTAAACCATTTTTGGTCAACTTAACATTTATAAACATCGGTGTATAAAGAAGAGCGCCGATTGTAAAATCTTCGAGGTGGGAGCATGAGACCGCTCGACCTGACCGAGAAGGACCCTTCTAAGAAGGTCACGATTTATTTTGAGGGGAAGCCCTACGAGGCCTACGAGGGCGAGAAGTTCCCCGTTGCGATGCTCGCCAACGGCGTCTACTGGCTCACGGTAAGCACCGAGGGGAGGCACAGGGGAGCTTTCACCTTCGGCCCGCTCCCGGTTACAGTGAACGGCGTCAAGAACGTCAACGGCAGGAAGCTCAAGGTCAAGGACGGCATGAAGATTGAGAGGCAGCGCTACGACGAGTTCCAGGAGCAGGTTGAGATAGACGAGAGCAAGCCCGTTTTGAGGTACGTGGTTGACGTGGCTGTTATAGGTGCAGGTCCCGCCGGATTGGGCGCCGTCGAGGAGATGGGAGGAAAGCTAACCGTCGCGCTCATCGAGGAGCGCTCCTGGCTCGGCGGCGACATGTGGCTCAAGGGTGTAGAGCAGGAGGGCTTCGGAAACCCGAGGGAGGCCATAGAGAGGCTCACGAACTTCCCCGAGAACGTCCGCGTCTTCCTCAGGACGACTGCCCTCGGTGTGTTCGACAAGGGCGAATACTTCCTCGTTCCGGCCGTTAGAAACGACCAGCTGATAGAGTTCATGGCCAAGCGCGTTGTTTTAGCTACGGGAGCCGTTGATTCCATCATGCTCTTCGAGAACAACGATTATCCCGGAGTATTCAG
>JAMOTW010000038.1 GCA_027062125.1 Thermococcus sp. | reverse complement strand
GGCCCCGATTGGCTGGGAGTTTCGCTTCCACTCTTCTGGCTCCTGACGTCCCTTGCCGGCCTCTACCTCGTGAGGAGCGCGGGTTACCTTCCCGCACCCTGGACGGCCCCGGCAATGGCCCTCTTCATTCTGTCCGCCTTTCTCGGTGCTGCCGTCTCATACATGGTCGCGGAGGATTACTACTACCACGCCATCATACCCAGGCCTCCTGAGAACGCGAACGTCACCACGGCGAGGCCGATCTGGGTGGACAACGCTTCGGGCTAAGCTTTTAAGCTCCCACGTAAACTCCCACCGGTGGGTTCATGGAGGGGCTTAGGTACAGGAGAGCTTCATCGTGGGAGTACGACCTCATTCTCAGGGAGGCCGAGAAGTACGGCGAGCTTAGACACCACACCTTCGCGGTGGTTGAGGGTCGCTTTAGGGACGTCTACGCGGTGAACGAGAGGGTGTGGGCCGGGATAGAGGGCCTTAAAATGAAGCCCTACGCCTACGGCACCTTCGTCGGCACTATAAAGGTGGACAAGAACCTCGTGGAGAAGTTCTACCCCAACGTCGAGTTCTTCTACTTTGTTGATGTCCAGAAGAACTACGCGGTTCTGAGCCCCAAGGCGGGCTTCCTCTTCACCACCGGGAAGGACGTGCCGAGGAGCGGGGTGAGGAAGTACGACTGGCAGGGCACGAAGAAGTTCGTAATCTACGATGAGAACGGGATAATCCTTGGCATAGGCAGGATAAATCCCGAGAGCAAGAGGAAGTTCATCCTGAACGTCACCGACATCGGTGAGTTCATCAGGAGGAAGCGCTGACTTTTCTTACAAGACGTAACCTTTTTAAGCCCCTCCGCTTTAGACCCTAATGGTAACAAAAGGTTACTAAAGGGGGTGACGCTCATGGTCAAGAGGGTGAAGACCGGCATCCCGGGGATGGACGAGATACTCCACGGGGGAATCCCCGAGAGGAACGTCGTCCTGCTCAGCGGTGGACCCGGGACTGGAAAGACCATATTCAGCCAGCAGTTCCTCTGGAACGGCCTCCAGATGGGCGAGCCTGGCATCTACGTTGCCCTCGAGGAGCACCCGGTTCAGGTCAGGCAGAACATGGCCGGGTTCGGCTGGGACGTCAGGAAGTACGAGGAGGAAGGGTTGTTCGCGATGGTAGATGCCTTCACAGCCGGAATCGGCAAGAGCAAGGAGTACGAGAAGTACATCGTTCACGACCTGACTGACATCAGGGAGTTCATAGACGTCCTCAGAACGGCCGTGAAGGACATCGGGGCGAAGAGACTGGTGGTTGACTCCGTGACGACCCTCTACATCAACAAGCCTTCCCTGGCGAGGAGCATCGTCATGCAGCTCAAGAGGGTTCTTGCAGGTTTGGGCGTCACGAGCATCTTCGTCAGCCAGATAAGCGTCGGCGAGCGCGGTTTCGGAGGCCCCGGAGTTGAGCACGGCGTTGACGGCATAATAAGGCTCGACCTCGACGAGATTGACGGCGAGCTGAAGCGCTCGCTCATAGTCTGGAAGATGCGCGGGACGAGCCACAGCATGAGGAGGCACCCCTTCGAGATAACCGATAAGGGGATAGTCGTTCACCACGACAAGGTTCTGAAGAGGAGGGGAGTTGTCGAAACCGAGTGAAAAACTGAAGGGGGTGATAGCATGGAGGTTCCGCTGAACCCGATCGGGAGGGAGGAGATACACAGGCTTGAGAGCATACTGCTCTTCGCGACGCTCTTCAGGCCGGAGGTCATAGAGCTGATAAAGGACCCGGCTGAGAGGCTCACCTGGGTGGACAGCCTGGCAGTTGCCGCTGGGGCGATAGCGAGGGAGAAGGCCGGCATGACCGTTCCAGAGATAGCAGAGGAGCTCGGCAGGACCGAGGCGACCATCAGGAAGCACCTCAAAGGAGAAACGAAGGCCGGCCAGCTCGTCAGGGAGACCTATGAGCAGATAAAGGCCGGCAAGCTCGACGAACTCGTCAGGAACATCGAGGTGCTGGCCGGTGGCGGAAAGCTCGTTCCGGAAGAGGAGTGCAGGAAGCTCGAGGAGGAGAACCGTGAGCTGAAGGCGAAGATAGAGGACGTCAGGGCAATACTCAGCGATGCGCTGGAGAGGATAAGGGAGATAGAGAAGCTGCTGTGAACCCTCAGCTCTCTCCGTTTCCGTTCTTCCTGAGGGCCTCTTCCCAGGTCATTATCATGTGGGTGTAGGTGTCGTCGTCCTCTTCTATTCCGCGCTTTATCTCTGAGACGTGGGCGTACTTGGCCCTGAACTGCTCGAGGATGTAGTCGACGGCCTTCTCCGGGTCGGCCTTGGTGCCGCAGGTGTAGACGTCCAGGGCGGCGT
>JAMOTW010000037.1 GCA_027062125.1 Thermococcus sp. | reverse complement strand
CTACCATGAAGTTCAGGATAAAGTTCGAGAACAGCGTTATAGTCGTGCCGGGCAACGACACCGGGGCGATAAAGGAGGCCCTCAGGAGGGCCGTTAAGGTTCACGGGGTAATCGTGTTCGCCAACAACACCACCGACCCGATAAAGGTAATGGCCAAGTTCCAGATAAGGCCCAGGAACATGATGATAATAAGGAGCCACGTCATGAGGGAGATGGCCGAGAGGCTCAGGGAGAGGATGAAGTACCATGCCAACGTAACCGAGGTTGAGGTCAACGTCACCCGGGAGATGGCTTTGGAGGCCATAAACGTCAGCGAGGAGCGCATAAGCACCGCCGAGGAGATGCTCGCGAACGTCACGCTTCCGCCGCAGATGGAGAGGGTGGCCAGTAGGATGCTCGACCTGGCGAAGAGGGGGCTCAACGTCTCCAAGGAGGCCTACGAGGAGGGCAACTACGGGAAAGCCTACGGGCAGGCGATAGCGGCTAAGGCACATGCCGAGTTCGTCATAAGGATGGCCTCGAAGGAGTGGACGATGAAGGTTCGCTTCGACCCGGCGGTGAGGGCGGGGCTCTTCGTGCACCGCGTCGAGATACAGCTCAGGGTGATGGAGAAGGCGGGCGTTAACGTCACCGGGGTTAGGGAGCTCGTCGATCAGCTCAAGGAGGCCATCAAGAACAAGGAGTACGACCTGATAGACTCCCTGATGGAGCAGATACAGCACAAACTCCTCGAGCTCTACACCCACGGAAGGGGCAAGTTCCGGGAGCGCATCGTGTTCCCGGCCCACGGAGGACACGGAATGCCGTGATCGCTCTTCTCTCCCTTTTTAGGTTTGCCTTCGTCCGTCCGCTCCAGAAACCCATTTAAACCCCCGGGGCGTTCATTTCTCGGAAGTGAAAACCTTCATCCGGTGATAGCCATGCTGCCCCCCGGTAAACTACCCCCGGAGAAGCTCAAGGAGCTCGTTTTCACCCGACTCGGCGCCCCAGGAGAGAGGGTTCTGATAGGGGCCGACCTCGGCATCGACGCCTCTGCCATAGACTTCGGCGAGAGGGTTCTCGTCGCCTCTACGGACCCGATAACGGGAGCGGAGGAGAGGATAGGATTCTACGCGGTCAACGTCAACGCCAACGACGTCGCGACCTTCGGGGCGAGGCCGAAGTGGTTCCTCGTGAGCATACTCCTTCCCGAGGGCTCCGACGAGAAAACGCTCGAGGGGATAATGGAGGACCTCCACAGGAGCGCCTCGAGGCTCGGAATAGCGATCGTAGGGGGCCACACGGAGGTCACTCCTGGCTTGAAGAGGCCGATAGTCGTGGGGACGATGCTCGGGGAAGTTGAGAGGGGAAAGCTCGTCACCTCCAACGGGGCGAAGCCCGGGGATGCCATAATCCTCACCAAGTGGGCCGGTCTGGAGGGAACCTCCATAATAGCGAGCGAGAGGGCGGAAGAGCTCGAAAGGGCCTTTGGAAGGGATTTCTTGGAGAGGGCGAAGTCCTTCATCGAGATGATAAGCGTCGTGGAGGACGCCATGACCGCCGCTCAAATCGGCGTCCACGCTATGCACGACCCGACGGAAGGCGGGATAGCGAACGGCCTCCACGAGATGGCGGACGCGGCTGGCTTGGGCTTCGTGGTTCACCGTGAGAGGATACCCCTAAGGGAGGAGACGCTGAGGATATGCGAGTTCTTCGACCTCAACCCTCTCGCGCTAATAAGCTCCGGGACGCTCATGATAGCGGCGCCGAGGGAGGGGGCGGATGAGGTCGTGAGCGCACTCCGGGCGAAGGGCATAAACGCGGAAGTGATAGGCGAGTTCGTGGAAGACCTGGGGAGAAAGGTCATCGTCGAGAACGGGGTCGAGAGGCCCCTCGAGAGGCCCGAGAGCGACGAGCTCTGGAAGGTAATCTAGAGCTCCACCGAGATCCTCAGGTTCTCCTCTTCCTCCAGCTTTTTAAGGACTTCCAGGGCCTGTTTGGGGCTTAAGGAAATTCTCCTCACGTGCTCGTAGGCCTTCCTTATCTCGTCCCTCTTGTAGCCCTGGGAGCGCCTCTCGAGGTAGAGGAGAACCGAGAGGAGGACGCCCTTCAGGCTCTGCTCAGGGAGGGGAAGCAGCTTCCAGCCGCGGTCGTAGACGTATGCCGCCTTCGGGGTTTCGCTCCCGCTCAGTTCCCCGATGGGAACAGTGCTCGACCCTTCTTTGGAGGTCAGGTAGGAGATGAGCATGTCCTCGGAATAGCCCTCCCTCCTCAGTCCGGAGAAGCTCAGCTCGAGGGCCTTCAAGAGGGACGCAAGCCTCTCGAGTTCGGTTATTCTCGACTTGGAGAGGAGCGACAGCTTGAGGACG
>JAMOTW010000036.1 GCA_027062125.1 Thermococcus sp. | reverse complement strand
TGCTGGACTCGGTCATGATGCTCTCAATCCTCTCCCTGTTGGCCGGGTAGAAGTTGACGTTTTCCATAAGGAACACGCGCGGGCTTTCGAGTATTCCGAAGAGCATGCTTATTTTCTGAAGGTCCCAATACTGATCCTCGTCCGTTATCCACATGGTCTCCTCCGGGACTAGGTCTGCGTTCAGATGCGGGGTCGCCAGCGCCGCGTCCCTGTTTATCCAGATGTTTGCAAGGAAGTAACTGAGTTCTTCCTCGGTCCAATCGAGTATCGGCCCCAGGCTCTCGGGTGTCTCGTAGTAGCGAGTTCCGAGCAGTGTCAGGCCGTTAGAGGCACTCCCCCCTCCGATGTATTCGAGGGCCTCCCTTACCGTCAGGGTATTCTGATGCTTGGGTTCAACGGCGCCAGGAACGTATCCGTACCAGGCGGCGTAGAAGAAGGCTGGGTAGTCATCAACCCAGACAGGTGGGATTCTCATGCTGACCCATCCACCTGTGTAGACGTTCCACTCGTAATCGCTCGGAGGCCTGGCGAAGACAACTGAACCCGCGGTTCTTCTATCCCAGTACAGTCTCTCAACCCTGAAGCCGAGGTAGTCCTCTATGAGGTCAGCCACGTAGTCGCCTATCTCCCTCCGTTCGTCTTCAATGCGGATGATGAATTTGATTGTGACTGGTTCGCCGTCGAAGTACCAGAGGCCGTCGTCTCCCCTCTCAAGGGTATGCCCATAAGCCGAAACCTGAGAAGCGGCCTCTTCCATAGCATCCCTGAAAATATCCAGCGCGTAATAGACGTTGCCCTCCTCCGTTAGTCCCAAAACGTCGTAAACCGGTCCAAAGTACCCGTCGGCTGGATGATCTGGCCTCACGCACCCAAACATCGGCTCCCCACTTCCAGAGCGTATATCGTTGACTATGTGGTCGCGGCTTATCAGATAGTTCATTGCGAGTCTTACTTTTCTTATGGCGAAGGGGTTGAAGTAAACTTGGTCCCCAACGGTGACTATGGGGGCATCCTTGTCGGGATCATGGTAGGTATTGAAAGTCAGCTCATCGTATGATACAGCGGTCCTGTAAAGCGACAGGTTGGCTACTTCATCCTCCGGCAATTCGCTGTATTTGAATGAGGGGTATGCCTGAAGGAGAACGTCGAGGATGCCAGCGGCAACATCCTCTATGCCCATGTCCGGATCTGAAACCAGCGTGAAGTTCATCAGGAGGGGCTTGGCTGCAGGTTCTTCCTCTCCGGAGATTCCGTAGAACCATAGGGACATCCTGTTCACTTTGCCGGATTCGTCCTCCGCGCTTATAATAACGTAGTACAGTCCAGTGGAATCAACGGTATAGCTGTACATGTACGAACCCGCTGAAGGGTCAAAGTCTCTCTGGAACGTCGTCCCATCGGGCCTCTGTATGGTGAGCCAAACCCGAGTGATGTTGCTGGTGTTAGAGATCCTCCAGCTTATCATCACGTTCTCGCCGACTAGCTGTCTCTGGGGCTCGACTGAGACGTCAACTATAACAGGGGGCAGACGCCTGAATATCTCTCCTCCACCCCCACCGTACACTACCTCCCCCTCTGTCCACGAGACAACGTCTGCCGCGGTGAAGGGATAGGAGGGGTTCTTGAGGAGGTGCATGACCTGAGAATCACGGTCGTACTCGTCAAGGTAGTAGGGTCCGTTACTTATCGCCATGTGTCTGTGCTCATCGTAGAAGTCTATATCGGCGTTGAGCCTCTCAGATGCCGAGGACCAGTCGATCCCAGGGAATGAGCCGAGGGCTCCTCCGGCGAGCACCGTTTCCATGACGCTCCTAAGGTCGTTCATATGTTCGGGGAGGAGCATGTCTAAGGCGACCTTATCGGACTGCGTGGTGAAAGAGTAGTCAGTTGAGATACCGTACTCACCGTCCCTCGCTACCAGCTCTCCCATTGTCCAGTATAGCTCCCAGGGGAGTTGTGGGTAGAATATGTACTTTGACGCGGTAACGTCATCAGCCAGCGGATGCTCGTAAGTACCGTAAACCACGTAACCATCACCAGCCCACTCAAAACCAAGAACGTTGTGGAGATTCGCGCCGTCTCCGCGCCAGGCAAGTTCGCCCTCATAATACGGGTCGTCCGGGTAGTCCTGGAACGCCCAGGTGTATAGGAAGGCCACGTAGTTCTTTATGTCGTTGATGTCCCCGGGAACACCATTGTGCCAGGTGCCGAGGTCACACTGAACCGAAACCCTAACACTGGCGATTTCGCCAGAATGGGCAGGAATCCACCCCAGGGTCTGGTTGTACACCACCGCAGTTTCTGGAACCGTGAACGGGCCCCGCTCAAGCTCCCATGTGCACCTGTAGGGGGACATCAAACCCCTGAAGTTCATGGCAATGCCGTAGTCTCTGATCAGGCTCCATATCCTTGTGTTGTACACGGAGGTCATTCCCCCAACGGGATTGAAGGAACCCCAGTAGAGAGAACCCGAGGGAATCGTGGACCCAATCCTAAGCACGCCATCGGGGGTTGTCGCAGTCATCACGCTCCAGCGGTTGGCTATCCCGGTGTTCGGACTGGATACTATCGCGCTAACCCTCTCCCTGCTCGAAGGGTTGAACCCATGATTTTCGGTAACGAATATCCTCGGACTTTCGAGTATACCGAGGAGCATGCTTATTTTCTGAAGGTCCCAGTACTGATCCTCGTCCGTTATCCTTAACGTCTCTTCGGGGATTACGTCTGGGTTGAGGTGAGGGCTTCCGCTGGCAGATGACCTGCTTATTGAGAAATAGACTAGGAAGTAAGTAAGCTCCTCTTCCGTCCAGTCCAATATGGAGCCCAAGCTTTCGGGGGTTGTGTAGTACGTAGCGTTTATCCGCTCCAGCCCGAGGGCAATATCCCCATCCCCAATGTATCCTAGCGCTTCCCTTACCGTCAGGGTATTCTGATGCTTGGGTTCAACGGCTCCAGGAACGTATCCGTACCAAGCGGCGTAGAACCAGGCGGCGTAGTCATCGATCCACAGGGAAGGGTCTCCCGTGCCGGCCCATCCGCCCGTGTAGACGTTCCACTCGTAATCGCTCGGGGGGTGGGAGAACACTATTGGACCCGCCTCGTTCCTGTTCATAAGCTGCCTGTCAACACTGAAGCCTAGATATTCTTCTATTAGATCCGCAACGTACAGTCCTATATCATGCCTCCAGTCCTCGGTTCTTATTACGAATTTGATTGTGACTGGTTCGCCGTCGAAGTACCAGAGGCCGTCGTCTCCCCTCTCAAGGGTATGCCCATAAGCCGAGACCTGAGAAGCAGCATCCTCCATAGCTTCGTTAAAGAGTTCCATCGCTTTGGTAACGTTCCCCCCTGCTAAGAGGCCCAAAGAGGAATAGACGTATTCAAAATGCCCGCTGGACGGATGACTCGGCCGTATAGGCCCGAACATAGGGGCCCCGCTTTCGCCCTCTATCGCCTCTACAATGTACGTCCGGTTTATGAGGTAGTTCATTGCGAGTCTTACTTTTCTCATGGCGAAGGGGTTGAAGTAAACCCGGTCCCCAACGGTGACTATGGGGGCATCCTTGTCCGGATCGCTGAAAGTATTGAACGTCAGGTCAAAATACGAAGTGCTTGTCTGATGGAGGTTTAAGCTTGAGGGGATTCCTTCGCCAAGTCCAAGGTAGAAGGACATTGGATAGTTTTCCCAGCTCATATCAAGCGATCCGTCGGCAATGCTCTGGACGATATACCTAGCATCGGGATCACCAACAATGAAAATCTCATCAGGCATTTCGGGGGTAGTGGTCTCATCCGAACCCTGGGCAGATGCTGGCCCAGTTACGGAGATCAAAGAACAGAACAGAAATACTGCCACCAAAAACGCAAGAGGCTTTTTCATTTGTATCCCTCCACGTGGATACCATCAACTATCGTTTTGCTTTCATTCCTTATTATCTTTTTGTCTTTGTCAAGGTAAAAGGGAATTCTCGCCCACATTCCAAAAAGCCTTATAAATCCCCTAAACACCAAAATGAAACTTAGAGGGTGGGAAAATGAAGGCGATCTATCGGGAGATGTGCCCGAACTGCCTCGGTAAAATCTCCGACGAAAGGCTGGTGAACAAAAACCCCTGTGACGAGTGCCTCGACGAACCCCTTCACTCCGATTCCTATTTTGAGCTCATCACCGCCGTTAGAAACGCCCTGCAGGTTAAAGGCACGCTCAAGGAATGGGAGAGGATTTATTCCCTCGAGAAGAACCTCCGCGAGATCGAGGCGTTCTTTGAGAAGGCCACCGGCTTCACCTTCTGGAGCGCCCAGAGGACGTGGGTTAAGAGACTCCTCAAGGGGAGGAGCTTCTCCATCATAGCCCCGACCGGAATGGGCAAGAGCACTTTTGGGGCCTTCATGGCCGTCTGGCACGCGACCAGGGGCAAGAAGAGCTACATAGTCGTCCCGACTACGCCCCTCGTGATTCAAACGGTGAGGAAAATCCAGAGCATAGCCGAGAGGGCCGGCGTTGAGGTAAACCTCGCCTACTACCACGGCAACCTCCGGAAGAAGGAGAAGGAAGAGATGCTCGCCAAGATAACCGGCGGGGACTACGATATCCTCGTCACCAGCGCCCAGTGGATGGCCAGGAAGTTCGACGAGGTGCTCAAGGGTAGGCACTTCGATTTCATCTTCGTCGACGACGTTGATGCATTCCTCAAGGCGAGCAAGAACATAGACCGCTCCCTCTACCTCCTCGGCTTCAACGATGAAGTCATCCAAAAGGCCTGGGAGATAATCAGACTCAAGAAGCAGATGTCGAAATACCTCAACGGCCGCGCTCAGGACAGGGAGGAGAGGCTCAAGGAGTTGAACGGGGACATCTCAAAGCTCCAGCGTGAGATTGAGGAGTTCAAGTCGAAGAACGACATCGGCATCATGATCATCGCCTCCGCAACCGGGAGCGCGAGGGGCGACAGGATAAAGCTCTACCGCGAGCTCCTCGGCTTTGAAGTGGGCAGCGGAAGGAGCGCGCTCAGGAACGTTGTGGACAGCTACCTAAAGCCGACCAAGGACATCAAGGAGCACGTGGAAGAGCTTCTCACGATGCTCGGAAGGGGCGGGATAATCTTCACGCCCATTGACCAGGGCCTTGGCTATGCGGAAGAGCTCGTCAACTACCTCCGTGAGAGGGGCTTCAAGGTTGAGCTCGTCAGCTCCAAGAACAGGAAGGCCATCGAGAGGTTTGAGAGCGGCGAGGCCGACTACCTCATAGGCTCCGCCACATACTACGGCTCCCTCGTCCGCGGTCTCGACATGCCGCACCTAATACGCTACGCGGTCTTCACCGGTGTTCCCAAGTTCCGCTTTAGCATAGACCTCGAGAGGCCCACCATATACAGGGCTTTAGGCCTGCTCAGCGAGATCATGGACTTCCTGAGCGACGAGGACAGGAAGCAGGCCGAAAAGCTCCACGCGAGGCTGAGGAGGCTCATAAGGAACATACCGCAGTTTGAACTGCTTAAAATAGAGGAAGCTTTAGCCGAAGGCCTGCCCATAGAGAACGAGTTCCACAACCACGTCCTTGGCGTTTTCCGCGAGCTGGTTGAGTTCCTCAGGAAGGCACTCCACGACGAGGAGGTTCTGAAGAAGCTCGCCGAGGATCCATTTGTGAGCCTTACCGAAGAGGGCGGCAAGTGGTACATCGAGATTCCGGATGTCAGGACGTACATTCAGGCCACCGGGAGGACGAGCAGGCTCTTCGCGGGTGGAATCACGAAGGGTCTGAGCGTGCTCATAGTTGACAACGAGAAGGTCTTCAACGGCCTCCTCAGGCAGATGCGCTGGCGCTTCACGGAGTTCAAGATGGTGCCCTTCGAGGAGCTGAACCTCGATGAGGTTCTCAGGCAGATAGACGAGGACAGGGAAAAGGTCCGCCTCGTTATGGAGGGCAAGATAAGCGCCAAGGTCAAGGACCTTGTCAAGTCTGCCCTTATGATAGTCGAGAGTCCGAACAAGGCCAGGACGATAGCTAACTTCTTCGGACAGCCGAGCAAGACGAGGATAGGTGACCTTGTCGCCTACGAGGTGAGCATAGGAAACATGATGCTGACGATCCTGGCGAGCGGCGGGCATATGTTCGACCTCGTGACGAACGAGGGCTACCACGGCGTTCTTGTTGATGAGAAGGACGGCATGATGAGGTTCATCCCCGTCTACGACACCATAAAGCGTTGCCGCGACTGCGGGCACCAGTTCGTCGACTGGGAGGAGAAAGGCGTCTGCCCGCGCTGTGGAAGCACCAACGTGCGTGACGCCCTCGACAACGTCAAGGCGATGCGCGAGCTGGCTCAGGAGGTAGACGAGATACTCATCGCTACCGACCCCGATACGGAGGGTGAGAAGATAGCGTGGGACATAAGGAACGTGCTCAGCCCGTACACGCCCAACATCAAGCGCATAGAGTTCCACGAGGTGACGAGGCCGGCGATAATGCGTGCCATCCAGGAGGCGAGGGACGTCAACGAGGGCAGGGTGAACGCGCAGATTGTCAGGCGCATAGAGGACAGGTGGATAGGCTTCGAGCTGAGCCAGGAGCTCCAGCGCGTCTTTGAAAACAGAAACCTCTCCGCAGGAAGGGTTCAAACCCCGGTCCTCGGCTGGATAATCGAGCGCTACAAGGAGTTCAGCGAGAGCGAGACGTATTTCCTCGGCCTGACCCTCGAGAACGGCCTTCAGTTCACCGTGGAGATAGGTAAGGACGGGAAGGACGTTGAGCCTCCCGAGTACGTCACCGTTGAGGAGGTTCAGCTAGAGGAGAGGGAGTTCAACCCATCTCCGCCGTACACTACCGACGCCATGCTGAAGGACGCCTCGACCTTCCTGAAGCTTTCCGCACCGGAGACGATGAGATTGGCGCAGGATCTTTTTGAGGCCGGGCTGACGAGCTATCACCGCACAGACTCAACCCACGTCAGCAACACTGGAATAGAGATAGCGAAGGAGTACATAACCCAGGAGGTCGGTGAGGAGTACTTCAAGCCGAGGCCGTGGGGCGAGGAGGGAACCCACGAGGCAATAAGGCCGACGAGACCGATAGACACCGGCCGTTTAATGCAGCTCGTCCGCGACGGCGTTATCCAGCTCCCCAAGAACCTCACGAGGAATCACTACAGGCTCTACGACATGATATTCAGGAAGTTCATGACGAGCCAGATGAAGGCGGCAAAGCTGCTCATGGAGAGGGCCGTCATCAACGCTGGTGTTGGGAAGGCGGAGCTCGAGGGCTACGTCGAGGTCATTGAAGACGGCTGGACGAAGCTCCGCTCGCCGCCCTTCAGGCAGCTCCCGAGGCTTGAGGAGGGTGCGAGGCTGAAGGTCGTTGAGGCCAAGAAGTGGAAGGCCCCCAAGGTTCCCCTCTACACGCAGGGCGACATAATAGCCCTCATGAAGGAGAGGAAGATAGGCAGGCCCTCGACCTACGCGAAGATAGTCGAGACGCTGATAAGGCGCTACTACGCTATAGAGACCCGCGGGAGGAAGAAGCTCGTGCCGACTGACCAGGGCATTAAGGTCTACCACTATCTTATAAGTAAATATAAGGAACTCGTCAGCGAGGAGAAGACGAGGGAGCTGGAGGAGGTAATGGACCGCATCGAGGAGAATCAGGTTGACTATCAGGAGGTTCTTGGATCCCTGTACCGTGAGATAAAGGAATACCTCCGCAATGGGAAAGGTAGTGCAACCTGACTGGATCTTTTATTACTTTTCGTTCTCCAGAATTTTTGACTGCTTTTATGCTGTCAAGGGATTCGGGTTTACTTTAACTTTGTGGCATGTTTTTAAGCTCCCTGAACATCATACCGCCCGCGAGGTTTCAACATCGAATTTTGCCAGCCAGTAAAACCAAAAATTTTAAAATCCTGATGTAGTAATGGGTTTGCACGTACATGCAACGGCCATAATATCCAGGGAAGTCATCCGCAAGCAATTTCGAGAACATAACCTAGGACACTAACATCATTTGGAAAAAACTTATATGTGATGAAATCGAAATGCAAAATAGAAAATCCGGTGGTGGTAAGAATGGTTAAGGACAAGATGGTAGAGCTCCTTCAGGAGCACTTTGAGTTGAACCTCTACGAGGCAAGGGCGTACGTGGCATTGGTCGGTTTTGGCGTCCTCACCCCGGCGGAGCTTGCCAGCGTCTCCGAGGTTCCGGCGCCGAGGACCTACGACGTCCTCAGGAGCCTCGAGAAGAAGGGCTTCGCCATCAGCCAGCCCGGCAAGGTCAACAAGTACAGGCCCGTCCACCCGGAGAACATCCTCGAGAAGTTCATCGAGGAGTGGCAGGAGCGCGTCGCCGAGGAGCTTGAGGCCAAGAAGAAGGCGAAGGAGGAGCTCCTCGAGCTCATGAGCCCGCTCATCGAGACCGAGATTCCGAAGTACGGCGTCGAGAAGGTCTGGGTCGTCCGCGGAATCAGGAACGCCACCCTCAAGACCAAGGAGATGTTCGAGGAGGTCAAGGAGCAGATACTCCTCGCCGACGACGGTTACATAGCCATCAACCTCGAGAGCGACATCATCAAGGCCATCGACAGGGGCGCCAAGGCCAAGATAATCGTCACCGAGAACGTCCTCCACAGGCTCGGCACCTCCAAGATAATGGACTACTACAAGAAGGGCAAGCTCGAGCTCAAGGTCCTCGACAAGTTCGAGCTCCCGATGCTCATCTGCGACGACGAGGTCTTCTTCGCCCTCGAGGACATGGCCGCTCGCTACTTCAACTACGAGACCCAGATATGGATCAAGGACTTCCGCGTCAAGGCCCTCTTCGAGGGCAAGTTCAACGAGTACTGGGAGCAGGCCAAGAAGGCCTGATTCTTCTTTCTCTTATCCATTTTCACTGCTTTGCTCTTCTCAGCAGGACGGGTATTGTAGCTAAGAGGATAAATCCGGGTCCGCAGATGCTCGTTTCAGTGTTCTCAGTGCTGGCTGCTGTTTCCGTTTTGTTTGGCTGTGTCTCTACTGTGGGGGATGTAAGGTTGACTTCAGCGAGCGTGCCGGTTGGGGTGTTCGCGCTTGTTTTCTTGCAGACTGTTACGCTAACGATTTTAACGTCATCGGGAAACCAGAAGCCGTTTATCGTGCCGGTTGTGTTGATGTAGAAGAGGGTGATGTTCTTCGTCAAATTGCCCTTTCTGAGAGTGAAATAGACTGGAAACTGGGCCCAGTTAACAACCAGCGGTCGCAGGGGAGACTGGTTGGCATCACTCGCCTTTGCAACGAGGAAGAAATTTCCGGGGACTTCGATTTTCCAGCCGTTTATCTCCTTCTTTAGCATCCCTTTCTTGAGCCGGAACCAGCTCTCGTTAACGCGCTCAACGCAGAACTGTCCCGTATCTAACCTGTAAACATAGTCAACGTTCACGCTACTGTGGTTCTCCTTAAAGTAGGCGAAGACGTGCACGTTAACGTATCAGGAGCCGTTCACGTAGGTTACTCCTTTGAAGTACACCGCGCTCACGTTCTTTGGGGCATAAGGGGGGAGGTCGCTGAATACGGAGGGGGTAAAGTTGAGGAGGTAGAGCTGAGAACCATCGAAGAAGAGGAGATAATCATAAACATCATACACCTCTGCCCAGCAGGAGTCCATACCGCAGGTGATGCCGTAGTTGTCAACCTCAGCGTGAATCAGTGCCTCTGTCCCGTTTGAGAAGACGGAGCTATGAACTTCGTATAAAAAACCACCTGAATGCACGGAATAGACTGCCGAAACTGGGACAGCGATGAAAAGAAAGGCGATGAGGAGGGGAATCACCAGTCGGGACATTTTGACCTCACCTCTTTGGAGTTTTTCTTGGGAGCAAGCTCATGACTGCCAAGAGAACAATGAACCCTGGTCCGCAGATGTCCTTTTTGGTTTCTTTTGTGTTGGTTGGTGTTTTCGTTGTATTTGATGAGATTGTTGTTCTGTTAGGGACGGTACTAGTCTCAGCGGCCGTACTGGTGGATGTAGTCACGTTCGCTTTCTCGCAGGCGGTCACATTGGCTATCTTAATGCTGTCCGGAAACCAGTAGCCGGCAACTCCAGATGTGTTTGGGGGAACGAAGTCCTCTCTCGTAACGTTTAGATTGAGATAAACGAGGGTGGTATTTTTCACGTGGCCATCTTTTTTGAGAATGAAATAAATCGGGAAAATGCTCGAATTGACGATTTCAGTTGGGCCCGGCGCCCATCTCCGCGCGTTTTTGCTCATGGTTACCCACACGTCGCTCATGTTCGCGTAGTCCCATTTTTGAAAGCTCTGGGACTGAAGCTCAATCCGCCAGCCGTTTATCTCATCACTGATTTTTCCCCTTGGAAGCTTGGACCGGCTAACATTAACGGGTTCAATGCACAGGTTTTCTGAATCGAAAATGTAGACACCGCGGACATGAGTCATCGGGGGGCGGAACGTGAGATCCAGGTACCAGCTCCCGTTTATGAAGCGCGCACCATTAAGAGAATGGCCGAGAGTGTAGTGGTAGAGGGCCTCGAACCTGTCAAGGAGCGTGCTGTAGTTCGGATAAAGGGCTCGGAATGCGGGCGTGAGGTTTAGAAGGTATAGCTGAGAGCCATTGAAGTAGAGCAGATGCTCTTCTCCCCCAATAACCTCCCCGGTGGTCGCATTGGCGCAGTCAATTCCCGAAAGTGGGGGGCAGTATGGCCCGTAGGTGAGGATTAGAAGGGGAATAAAAGCCTCACTTCCGTTGGAGATAACGGAGTACTGAACGTTGTAGACAGAACCGCCTGACCCCGCTGAAACCACGGCCTTGGATAAGAGTGCAAGGACAAAA
>JAMOTW010000035.1 GCA_027062125.1 Thermococcus sp. | reverse complement strand
CTCGCACAGAGCATCCCGTAGACTATTCCCCCTGCGGTCGTTGGCTTAATCTGCAGTGCGGCATCGCCGACGAGGGCAACGTTCCCCTTAACCCAGGGCTTTCTCCAGCCTAAGCCCACCGAGCCGGCCTTAAACTCTAGAATCTTTGTTGGTTTGAGCATCTTGATGCGTAGGAACCTGTTCAGGGACTCTATACTACCGAAAGTCCCCACCCTGGCTGTCTCCTCGTCTATGGGAGCTACCCACGCGAAGAATTCAGGTGTTATCTCCTTGTTGACCCAGACCTCGACGTTCCTCTTTTCAAACTCTCCGAGCACTTCAACCTCGTATCCGCTGAGGAACTCGGCCTTGGTCTTTGTCCCTATGGCCTTCGCCACTGTGCTGTTCACGCCGTCGGCGCCGATGTAGAAGTCGGCCCTAACTTCGAGGGTCTCTCCAAGGTGCTGGAGGACTGCTCTTCCGCCTTTAAATCCCTTGAACGTTGTGCTCATCAAGTACTCGGCTCCGTGTTTCATTGCGGACTTCGCGAGCTCTCTTTCAAGTGTTTTCCTGTCAACGAGGTACGCCTGAGGGCTCTTCCTCCCTATCGAAAAGCTCTGGATTCGTGAATAGAAAGTTGCTCCATAGAGCTCGTTGAGGATAGCTTTTTTCGGCAGGCCGAGCGTCTCGTAGTTCTCGGCCCCTATTATCCCGGTGCAGGCCTTTCCCCCGAAGGAGTTCTTCTTCTCAACGACGGCGACGCTGTAGTCCCTCGCGAGAATGCCCGCCAGATAGTTGCCAACGGGCCCTCCACCGATTATAAGAACATCGTACTTCATTCCCACCCCTCTGTTGGGGGTAGTTTTTAAACCCTAAAAACCTACCTTTTCCGGTGATTCCATGAAGGTTCTCGTGACGGGTTTCGAGCCCTTCGGTGGTGAGAGTATAAACCCCTCGTGGGAGGCCGTGAAGGCCCTTCCCGACGAGTTCAAAGGCGCAACGCTTCTGAAAGTTCAGTTGCCGGTGTCTTTCAACAAGGTTCGGGAGATTCTTCCGAGGCTGATAACCAAGGAGAAGCCTGATATCATCCTTATGACTGGTCAGGCCGGCGGAAGGCCCAACGTTACCGTTGAGAGGGTTGCAATAAACGTCATGGACTCAACGATGCCCGACAACGACGGCTTTATACCAGAAGATAAGCCTGTCTTCGAAGGTGCTCCAGATGCCTACTTCGCCACGATACCGATTAAGGCCATTGTCAAGGTCCTCAGAGAGGCTGGAATCCCGGCTGGTGTCTCCAACACCGCCGGAACCTACGTCTGCAACACCGCGATGTTTACGGCCCTGCACACGATAGCGGTCTCGGGAATGGAAGCAAAAGCGGGTTTTATCCACGTTCCATTTAACCACGCCCAGGTCCTTGACAAGCCGAGGCCCTCCATGGCCCAGGAGACGATAAGCAGGGCGATAAGGCTCGCTCTGGAGTTACTCGTTGAATAGCTCGTTGAAGTCAACCTCATAAACCACTGAGCCGTTGAAGCTTTGAGCCTCCTTAAAGCGAGCTATGAGTGAGCTGAGGCCCTCAACAGACACTCCAATCTCAACATATGCGGTATTGGGTGGGATACCCATTTTGATGGCAACTTTTTAAAGCCCCCCTCCTAACCCCCTGTAAGAGGTGGTGCTCATTCTCATACTCGGCATAGATGTGGTTGGTGAGAACCCAAAGCGCTTCGCGGTCGTGAGCTGGTACAACGGTAAGCTTGAGCGAAAGGGTGAGTTTACACTATACCGCCTGATCCGCTTCATCAGGGCTAAGAGGCCGGACATAGTGGCCGTTGACAGCGTCACGGAGCTCGGCGACGACCTGAGGAAGTTCCTCCGGGCCCTCCCGCCCGGGACAAAGCTCGTCCAGGTGACCGGCCGTCCCGGGGAGCAGAGAAGCCTGCAGAGCCTTGCGAAGGAGCACGGCATAGCCACTGGCGACAGGTTCGACCCCTATGAGGAGGCGAAGCTCTCCGCTTTGCTCGCGAGTAAGGGAGTCGGCTACGAGGTTTTGGCCTTCGAGGACGAGGTTATAGTCAAAGTAACCCGAGGAAGGAGTCACGGCAAGGGCGGGTGGAGCCAGGACCGCTACAGGAAGCGCGTCCACAACCTCGTCAGGGACAAGGTGAGGGAGATTGAAGACCGGCTGAGGCGGGCCGAGATACCCTTCGACCTCGAAACTGAGGAGAAGGACTACGGCCTCGCTCGGGGGGAGTTCAGGATATACGCGAGCAGGGAAGAGCTCGCCGGGCTCGTAAAGCCGATGCGGGGTGGAGATGTCGAGGTCAGAATCCAGCCGGTTGAGAGGGCCGAGCTCGGCTTTGCCCCGCTTAAAG
>JAMOTW010000034.1 GCA_027062125.1 Thermococcus sp. | reverse complement strand
CCGCGCTCGATGTCCACCTTCTCCGGAAGGGGCTCGAGGTGCTTGACGTTCATCCTCCTGCGCTTGACCTTGTTGAGGCCAGCGCCGGTAACGAGGACGAAGTTCCTGTCGATGACGTCAACGACGACGACCTTCTGACCGGCCCTCCTTCCGGCGATAACAACGGCAAGCCTTCCGACTTCCATAGCTGGCATTCATCCCACCTCCTCATCTTTTGTTGCCCGGGTTCAACCCGACCCCGCGTCACCGTCGGGGTATAGGTGGTCGATGGCGGCCTTCACGATAGCGAAGACGCCATCGGGATCCCAGTGGGCAGTGTTGATGATTAAATCGTAAATCGACTTGTCGTCGATGTCAATCCCGTAGAGGTTTAAATACCTTTTCCTGTTGCCCTTCTCGCGCTCGGCAATCTGGACGAAGGCCTCCTCAACGGAGATGCCCTCCCTGCGGGCAACCCTCCTCGCGCGCTCCATTATGGGCGCGTCGAGCCAGATCCTCAGATCCGCGTCCTTAACCATCCACCCGGCAAGACGGCCCTCAATAACGACGTTGCACTCCTTGGCTGCCTCCACTTGCCTCCTGTCAACCTCGCGGTCTATCTCGGGGTGGAGCTCGACGTACTCCTGGAACTCCTGCAGGGTCATCCCCATCTCCTTCGCCATCTGGCGGAAAATTAGGCCAGCGTAGATGTGCTTGAAGCCGTAGTGCCTGGCGAGGTTCCGGCAGAGGGTCGTCGTCCCGGAACCAGCTAGGCCGCTGACGGTTATCACGAGGCAGCCCTTGGGCATGGGAACACCTTCAGAGGGCAATGCCGGCCCTGACCTGGGCCTTCATAACCTTCCTCATGCAGCTCGGGCAGAGGTTCGGGTAGGGCCTCTCCGGCCTCTTTGCCGTCTTCGGGAGCTTCCTGAGCTCGCTCGGCCTTCCGCGCGGGATGCCGTTGAGCGGCCTTCCGCACATGGCGCAGTGGGCAACCTTGGGCTTCCTTCTCTCGAAGTGTATGACCGTCCTTCCGCCCGGAGTGCGGACGTACTTCCTTCTCCATGACCTTGACCTGTACATCGGCTTCATTCCTCTCACCTCGGCTTTCCTTTTCGGGAATCGTTTTTAAATTTAACTCATGTCAAGGAGCTTCCTGAGGATGTATCCGACTATCATCGACGTCATCATGTACCAGCCGATGTAGCCGAGCTCGCTGGGCGGCAATTCGGAGTGGTACATCCTGTGGAACAAGTCGAATACGAAGAAATCAAAGGGAGCCTTGACGATGCCGACCTCGACGTACCATCTCCTCAGCCAGCCGAAGAATATCCAGAATATTGGCATTGTAAGTAACATTGGAACCATTTGCTGTTGCATGAGCTCGCTTTGCATCTTCATGAGCTCCATCTGCTTTTGCTGGGCTTTTCGGAGTTTCTTTTCATCACCACTCTTCTGGGCTTCAGTTACCTCCTTCTGGACTTCCTTGGCGAGCTTCTGGAGCCTCTTCTGCTTCTCGATATCGGTAAAGAAGTAGTATATAAGGGTATAGAACCCTCCAATTATCGCTCCCGCAACTGTGATTACCCATATTGGATGGTAGTTGAGTATAAACGGACCAAACACATTATCAAGAGCCCTATAAATTCCCTCAATCATATTCTCCCACCGCCAGATCAAGTACTTCAACAAGTTCGTAAACGGCCTCTTCAAGGCCCTTATCCTCATGGTTCTCAATGATCTTTATGAGCGCGTTCGAGTGCATGGCGTAGCTCACCGCCGCCGCGCGGTTCAGGTCCTGGTGCCTCTGTATCTGCTCCTCGGTCTCCACATCGCGGTCGCGCTTGAGGTCGCGGAGGCGCCTTCCGAGTATCTCGCTTGGGGTCGCCTCTATTATGACAATGAAGTTCGGGTTTATGACCTCGATAACCTCCCTGGGGAAACCGAGGAGGTATCCCACCGGCGTCTTGATGGTGGCGTGGGTATCTATGAGTATGGGCTCGCTCTGGGACATCTCGACTATTCTCCTCGCGGCCTTCATCTGGAGCTCCTTCTGGACGTTGGGGTTCAGCTTCCTCATCTCGTCCCTGTGCTTCACGAGCCCGGCCTTCACCGCCTCCTCGAACATCAAGTCGCCAAAGTTGACGAGCCTGAACTTGGCCCGGGACTTTTTGAGTGCGATCCTCGTGATGGTGCTCTTACCCACCCCTGGAATCCCTGTTATCATGACCACAAACGGCATCACGCTCACCCAGGAAGGTTCCTGGAAGAAGTAATCGAACCGGGGTTTAAAAGGTTTTGTGAAAGAAAAGAAAGACCTCACTTGGTGAAGAACTTCCTCAGCGCCGGGAACATCTCGGTGGCCTGCTCCCTAGCTACCTCCTCGTAGAACCTGTAGAGGATACCGACCGTAAGCAGTATTCCCGTCCCCGTACCGAGGGCTCCGAGGAAGTCCGCGAGCACTGCAACGACGGCAAGGGTGAAGGAGCCCCAGAAGGTAACGTAGGGGATGTACCTGTTGAGCACCCTCTCGAGTATCCTTGGGTCCCTTCTGAATCCGGGTATCTGCAGTCCTGCGCTCTGGAGCTGTCTGGCTATGCTCTTGGCGTCGAGGCCCGTCAGCTCAACCCAGAGGAATCCGAATATAATGGACCAGAATATCGTCATCAGTGCGTAGACCAGTGCCCTTCCCGGATCCGCTATGACGTGGTAGATATCCCTCGGCGGGTAGAGGTAGGTCACCAGACCCGTCAGGGGATTGCCGTTTTGGTCAAAGGTTCCGAGGAAGGTGTAGCCGTAGTTGTTGAGGAGCCTGGCCCAGAGCTGGATATTAGAGTAAAGGGCAAACGTCAGGATAATGGGTATGTTGCTGACGTACATGAACCTGATGGGGTACCTTCCACGTACCGTGACACGGCCGTAGCTGAGCGGTATCTCAACGCGCATGCTCTCGAGGTACACGACGATGAGGAACACTATTATTGTGGCCACGACGTCCATCATGTCGGGCAGCGTGCCCCTGTAGAACGCCCCCGTGAGGTCGCCTTGGATGAGGTGCTGGATGAAAGCGGGGATGGCACCTATTATCGCAGGGCCGCCGGTGACCGGGTCTATGTACTCAGGCGTCGTGAACGGGTTGAGGGACTTGACAATGACAGTCTGGGAAACACCGGCGGCGATGAAGAGGCTGATACCGCTCCCTATACCCCACTTGCTCACCAGCTCATCGAGGAGTATGAGCATCGTCGAGGCAAATCCGAGCTGGAGTATGATGAGTATTCCAAGGCCGAGGCCGATGTAGATGTTGCCCACTGGGTCGGTCACGGTCTGGAACGGAGCGAGGCCCATGTCCACCTTTCCGAAGGCACCGGCGAAGACGTAGATCGCCGCCTCGAAGAAGCTCATGAATACCGCGAAGAGCTTCTGAGTGGCCTGATAGAACCTCCTATCCTCGTGATTTGAGAGATCGAGGTGAACGATTTCAGAACCGACGAGAAGCTGCATGATGATGCTCGCGGTGACGATGGGACCGATACCAAGGGTGAGCAGAGAACCGCTCCTTCCTGCGAGGACGAACCTCAGGGTGGCGAAGTAGTCCTGAATCTGGGCGGGAATTCCGTAGAGGGGAATCTCCGCGAGTACGAAGTACAGCAGCAGAACAATCCCTGTCCACATGAACTTCTCTTTAAGGGGTATGTGCCTCTTGGGCCTCTCAACCTCGGGGAAGTACCTTTCTATGGCGAACACTACGTTCCGGAACCCCATGATTAACACCCGCCAAAAGTTAAATTAAAGGGGAATCAGGCGAGGAGAACCTCGCCGCCAGCAGCCTTGATCTTCTCCTCGGCCTTCGGGGTGACGTAGTAGGCCTTGATGACGAGCGGCCTGGTGAGCCTGCCGGTTCCGAGAACCTTGTCAACGTTGAGCTGGGTGGTGTCAACGATTATCTTCCCCTCCTCCTCGTAGGCAACGCCCATGTCGAGGAAGAGCTGGAGGTTCTCGTCGATGTCGCTGAGGTTTATGGTCTGCGGGGTGTACTGAACTGCTTTCGGCCTGTGGAAGCCGCGCTTGCCGAGGTGGTCCGGGGCGTACTTGATCGTCCAGGTCCACTTGGTGTTCTTCCTCTTTCCGGTTCCGGCCATTCCCTTACCGCCCTTGCTACCGCCGCCGCGGTGCTTCTTCTTGCAGCCCCATCCGTGAGTGTGACTTCCGCGGAGCTTCCTAACCTTCTTCTTCCTCCTTATCATCTCTCGCCACCTCAGAGCATTCTCTCAATGAGCTCGTTTATCTTCTCGCCGCGGTAGCCGAGCGCTCCGCCCTCCTTGAAGGTGCGCTTCTTGGTTCCCTTGAGGCCGCCCCTCGGCGGGTGGAGCCTGAAGACGGGCTTGATGTTCGGTAAATCAGTGATCTTCATCTCGCCGTTGACGACCTTCTCCGCGAACTCGTCGATGGTCATTCCAAGCTTCTCCTTGACGTACTCGTCAGTTATGGGTTTGTTGCCGATGAGCCTTCCGCGCTTCCTGATGAGCTCCGCGAGGGTCTCCTTGTCGATCTCGCCCCAGGTTATGTAGTCCTTGACCTTCTGGACCATTCCCCTGTAGCTCGGGGTGTCGTCAACGAGGACGAGGTGGTTTATCCTGTGGAGGCGGAGCATGGCGAGGGTGTCCCTCACTTCGCCCTTCGCCCTTATCCCGCTCCTAAGCCTGATGAGTGCGAGCTTTGCCATCTTCTCTCACCTCACTCAACCTGGAAGTTCGCTGACATCTCCCTTCCGACGATTATGCCGTAGCGCTCGATGTCCTCGGGCTTGACTGCGACGCGGTTGGTGTTGTAGAGTGCGTTGAAGACCGCCTTAGCGAAGTTGACGGTGGTCCTCGTCTCACCGAGGGTCTGGGACCAGACGTCCTGGACGCCGGCGAGGCTGAGTATCTTCTTGCCGACGTCACCGATGACCAGCCCAAGGCCGCGCGGTCCCGGCATGAGCTTGACCTTGACGCTTCCCTCCTTGCCCTCGACGGCGAAGGGAATCGAGTGCGGCCTCCTGCACCTGCACTCCCAGCTTCCACAGCCGCGCTTGATCTCGATGATGTTCATCTTGGCGTAGTTGATGGCCTTCCTGATGGCTATTCCAACCTCCTTACCGTGACCGATTCCGAGGCCGACGTAGCCGTCCCTGTTGCCCACAGCGGCGAGGACGCGGAACCTGATCCTCCTGCCGCTGTCGGTCATCCTGACGGTGAGGGCTATGTCGAGTACCTCCTGGTTCTCCCTGAGGTTGACCTCCGGAAGGAGGACGTCGACGATCTCCGGCTCCTTGATCTGGTAGCCCTTCCTAAATATCTCGTGAATGTCAGTTATCTGGCCCTCCTTGACGAGCATGCCGAGCTTGGTCCTCGGCTCCCACTCCTCAAGAACGCGCTGGGCCATCTCTCTCGGGTCGCTCATTCTCTCGCCCCCTCAAACTTCTCGATTATCTTGGCCTTAACCTCTTCAAAGTGCTCGGGGAGCTTCTCGGGCTCGAGACCCCTCACGAGGTAACCACCGAACTGCTTCCTGTAGAGGCTCTCGTCCTCCTCCTTGAGGGCCTTGGCGTAGTTGGCAACGTGCTCGCCGTTTATCCTGTAGTCCTCAGGGTAAATCTCCTCGCTGTGCGGGACGTTGAGGCCCGCATCGACGGCTCCCTTGAGGACGGCGAAGATGCTCGAGCCCCTGGTCGGCGGGTGGAGGCCTATGTCGAGGATGGCCTCCTCGATGCCGGCCTTCTTGGCCTTGTAGCCTATGAGGAGACCGAGCAGGTAGGCGCTCGGGGTGTTGCCGCCGTGGCCCTTCCAGCCGAAGTCCCTCATGAGCTCCCTGGTGTGGGCGGAAACTATAGTCCTGTCACCCTTCGGGTCGTAGACGACTATCTGAGCGATGTGGTGGTTGAGGGTCTTCCTCACAACAAGCCTGGGCTTCCCAGACTTGAGGAGGGCGAGCCTCTTGTGATAGTTAGTCTTACCCTCTCTCCTCCTCCTGAACGGAACCCTATACCTCGGTCCGTGTGCCATCTCTCTCACCTCACTCCTTCAAGATACCGTGCTCCTGCATGAACAGGTAGAGCTGCCTCTTGTTCTTGAACTGGCCGCCCTTAGCGCGGATGTAGAGCCTCCTGTAGGTGTGCTCGTCGAGCTTGCCCTCTGCCTTGAGCTTCCTGAGCTCCTTCCTGAGGGCCCTTATGGTCATCATCCAGCGCTCCTTCTTGCCCATCCTGGCGGTCTTCTTACCCTTCCTGCTTCCCGGGCCCCTGTGGCGGCCCTTCTTCCTGGCCTCCTGGTAGGCCCTCGCCCTGGCCCTGCTCTGTCCCTTGACGGGCTTCTTCTTGATGACGCCGTCGTTGATGAGCCTCCTGACGTCCTCCCTGGTTATTGCGGCGGCAACGTCGTCAATCCTCTCCGGGTCTATCCAGACCCTGTTCTCACCGCACTTCAACAAATCAGCGGCAATCCTTCTCTGCATCTTGAGCATGAGCCTCACCTCACGGGTTGAGTACCTTCACGCCGAGCTCCTTGGCCCTGGCGAGTATGGCTTCTCTCTTCCTCGCACCAACGGTTCTCGCTATCCTTGCAGCCTGCCTGGTCGGGTCTATGGCCTCTATCTCCTTGACGTTGTGGACGAGGACCTCCTCGTACCCGCTCGGGTGAAGCCCGCGAACGGCCTTCGGAGAGCTCCAGCCGATGCTGGGTGAGCGGGGCTTGCCCTTCTTCTTGAGCCTCATCTTGCTGTCGATTCCCTTGGGCCTGCGCCACTTCGGGTTGTTCTTGAACTTCGGATAGCGCCACCACTCCTGGCGAAGGAAGCGGGGCTTCTTCCTCTTGATCCTGGCCCTTATCCTAAGGAGTCTCGCCTTCTCGTTCATTTCTCACACCTCAGAACTTTATCGGCTTACCAGCCTTCTCAACGATGTAAATTCCATCCTGGAAGACACGCCTGTCCCACTTGGTTATCCTGGTGGCCTGCTCGATGTTGGCAGCGGTCTGGCCAACTGCCTCCTTGTCTATGCCCTCGACGATGACCTCCTGGCCCATGACCTTGACGGTGACTCCCGGGAGTATCTTGGCCCTCCTCGGGTTCTTCTCACCGAGGAAGTTCTCTATGACGACCTCGTTGCCCTGGACCTTGACGGTCATCGGGAAGTGGCTGTAAACGATCTTGAGCTTGTAGGTGAAGCCCTCGGTGACTCCCCTGAGCATGTTCGCTATGTGGGCCTTGAAGGTTCTGGCTATGGCTATGTCCCTCTTCCTCGGGAACTCCTTGAAGACGACGACCTTGCCATCCTCGGTGAATATCTGAACGCCCGGGTAGCTGAACTCCCTCTCGAGCTCGCCCTTCGGGCCCTTGACCTTGACGACGTTGTTCTCGACGGTGACCTCAACGCCCTCTGGAATCTCAACCTCTTCCCTTACCCACGCGTCTATCGGCATCTCTCTCACCTCAGTAGACGTAGGCTATCAGTCTGCCGCCGATTCCCTTCTCGATGGCTTCCTTGTGGGTCATAACACCCTGGGAGGTCGAGACTATGAGGATGCCGAACTCGAAGGCCGGAAGGAACCTCTTCTCCCAGGCCTCGTACTCCCTAGCCTTGACCGGGAAGCGCGGCTTTATGGCACCAGCCTTGTTGATCTTGCCTATGAGCTGCACCCTGTAGATGCCGGCCCTTCCGTCGTCGATGAACTCGAACTCACCTATGTAGCCGTTCTCCTGCATAACCCTGAGGACCTCTCCCATGAGCTTGGAGGCCGGCTTGAGGTAGACCTCCTTCTTTCCAACCCTCTCGCTGTTGGTTATGTGGGAGAGAGCGTTCGCCAGCGGATCAAGTAGAGTCATCTCCTCTCACCTCACTCGTACTTCTTAAAGCCCAGCTTGGGGGCTATCTCTCTAAAGCAGTGCCTGCAGAGCATAAGGCCGTGTATCCTGATTATCGGCCCGTACTGGCCGCAGCGCATGCACCTTCTCGCGCCCTTCCCAAACTTCCTGGGCTTTCTCCTGTTGTAGTCAGCCTTCGCCATCTCACAATCCCTCCACGATGACGTTAAACTCCTCCATAGCGAAGACGATACCCTCTTCCTTGGTCAGCTTGTGCTTGGTCGGGAGCTTCTTCCTCTGCCTCTTCCTCTTGGCGACGCGGTAGCCGGGCCTCTCGAGGGTAACGCAGACGTCCATACCGAAGATGCCTATCTCCGGGTCGTACTCGACGCCCGGTATGTTGATGTGCTCGTCTATGCCGAAGCAGAAGTTGCCGTGCTCGTCGAAGTTGCTCGCCTTGAGCTTCCTGTCAACGGCCTCGAGGAGCCTCCTGAGCATCTCCTCAGCCTTCTCTCCGCGGAGGGTGACCTTCACCGCTATCGGCTCACCGCGTCTGATTCCAAAGTCCCTGTTGGTCTGCTTGGCCCTCCTCCTTATGGGCTTCTGCCCGGCGAGCTGCTCGAGCATGGTCTCGGCCTTGGTGAGCCTCTCACCGCTCTCGCCAACTCCGATGTTGATGGTAAGCTTGGCGATCCTGGGCTTCCTCATCGGGTGAGCTTCCCAGTCTGCAAGTATAGCCTCTCTGTTGATCTGCATCTCATCTCACCTCACGGAAGGGAAATCTCCGGCTTGTCCTTACCAACGACGAAGGCGTACTCCTTCAGCGTGTCGAAGAGCTCGCCGTTCTCGTCCTCGATGGTGACGACGTCCGGCCATCCCATCGGGAACTGCCTGACCTCGACGACCTTACCCTTCCTCGCAACGTTCTTACCCTGGGTAACGAAGACGTAGGCCCCTACCTCGAACGGGATGACCTCGATGACCTCCCTGTCGGGGACCTTCATGAGGACGGTGTAGGCAGTCCTGTACTTGTCCTTCTCGTCCATGGTGACGAGGTGGTTGCTTCCGTCGTGGAGGTTGAGCTGAACCTTGGCCCCCTTGACCATCCTCTTGTTGCTTATCCTGAGCGGCTTGATGCCGGCTTCCTTCTCGCTTATCGGGTGGAGTATGAGCTTGCCAATCCTGTTCGGAAGAACCCTGTAGTGCTCGCCGGTCTCAGGGATGGAAACGACGTCCATGATTCCGACCGGGAACTTGTAGTCCTTCCTAACGCGGCCGTCAACGAGGATCTTGCCCTCGTTGAGTATCTTCCTCGCCTCGCGGGCGGTCTTGGCGTAGCCGAGGTAGTCCCTGACTATGTAGAGCAGCGGTATTGAGGTCTTCATGCTGTGCGGACCCGGCCTCGGCCTGACCGCCCACTTGTAGGTCTTCCTGTGGATGTACCACTGAGTGGGAGCGGCAAGCCTCTTAAGGTGCCTTTTAGCTCCTTTTCTCGCCATCAACCAGCCCTCCTACTAATTATCTTCTCCCTCTTCTCGTCGTCGAGGTTGAGCTCGATTATCATAACGTTCGACGGGTGGAGCGGGTAGAACACCTCGGTTCCGTCGGTCTTCTTGTGGGTGACGCCCTCGACGTGTATCCTGTACCTCTTGAGGTCGACCTCAACGACCTTGCCTTCCTTGCCCTTGAAGTCGCCGCGCATGACGCGGACCTTGTCGCCCTCCCTGACGGGTATGCTCCTTATTCCGTACTTGTTCCTGAGCTCCGGGCTCAGGGTGGCTGCCATTATCTTGCTCCTAAGGTGAAGGGGAGCCTTGTAGAGGAACTTCCTCTGCTTCCTCGGCTGCCTGGTCTTCAACTTCATCTTTCTCACCTCACAACACGATGCTCGCTATGCTGCCGAGCCTGACCCAGCGCTCGGCGGCTTCCCTCGCTATGGCACCCCTGATCTCGGTACCCCTCGGGACGCCCTCAGGGGTGACTATGGCTGCGGCGTTGTCCTCGAACTTAACGCGCATACCGTCAAGCCTTCTGTACTCCTTCCTCTGCCTGACGACGACGGCCCTGACGACCTGGTGCCTGATGTCCGGCCTTCCCTTCTTGACGGTGGCTATGACCATGTCGCCAACGCCGGCTGAGGCGAGCCTCCTCCTGGTGCCCTTGTAGCCGACGACGCCTATGATCTGGATGACCTTGGCGCCGCTGTTGTCGGCGACCTTGAGGTAAGCGCCTATGGGAAGGGCCCTGGTAGGCCTGACGGGACTAATTCCTCTCGTAGCACCTGCACCCTTCTTCGCCATTCATATCACCTCTCGCCAGCCCTCTTGGTGACGGCAACGACAACCCAGCTCTTGGTCTTGCTTATGGGCCTGGTCTCCGCGATGAGAACGCGGTCGCCGACCCTGGCGTTTATGCACTCCGGGTTGTGAGCGTGAACCTTGCTCCTCCTGAGCTCATACCTCTCGTACTTCTTGAGGTAGTGGTAGTGCTGCCTCTCGACGACGACGGTCTTCTTGCCCTTGTCGCTGACGACGACGCCCTCGAAGTACCTGCCGTGTATCTTGAGGTGCCCGTGCCAGGGGCAGTGGGGATCGTCACACTTCTCAGCGGGAGGCTGAACCTTCAATCCGATCTCTCTCATTTTCGCCACCTCTTCTTCAATCTCATCTCGGGTCTTCCAATCAGCTCTTTTCCGTTGATTCGGATCCTTTTATCGCCAACTTCAAACTCGAGCTCCGCCACGTCCTTCGGGATAACCCAGACCCTCTCACCGCCGATGGTGAGGGTGTTCCTCGTCTCGTCAAGGACGTAGCCCTCGATGCCAACCAGCTCTGGATGAGATGCCCTTATAATTTTTGCTTTCAGCCCTATGAGCTCGTGCCAGACGATGTTCTTGGCCGTCACTCGATCTCTATCAGATCCTCGGAAAATCCAAGGTCTGCGAGCAGCTTCTTGACCCTTTCTCTGTGGTCTCCCTGGAGCTCTATCCTTCCCTTTTTCACGGTTCCGCCGCATGCCAGCTTCGCCTTCAGCTTCTTTGCTATGTCCTCGAGGTCAAACTCCTTCTCGTCTATGCCCTCGATTATGGTTTTAAGCTTTCCGT
>JAMOTW010000033.1 GCA_027062125.1 Thermococcus sp. | reverse complement strand
TATGCTCGGGTTGCAATAAGACTCTGGGAGAATTGAAATCCCGTTTGCCAAAGTTATCACGACCGCGCCCACCGGTTGCAATAAGACCCCAGGAGAATTGAAAACAAAGGACCGGAAGCTACTCCCTCTGCGCGAGCTCCATCTCGACTATCCTCTCGAAGACCGCCCTGTGGTTTCCGAAGGCCTCGAACATCCTGTCCGAGTAGCTCCCAGCGGCCGTCTCGAGGAAGTGGCGGAGGTTCCGGGCGATCTCGTCGCTCACAGGGACGTGGAGCGGGGCCGGCTCGTAGTAGTCGAGGCCCTTCATGAGCGCGGTTGAGAAGTACCACAGCGTCTTCTTGACCTTCCTGCCCTTTATCCTCGAGAAGCTGGCCTCCATGCAGTTGAAGGCCGCGTGGAGGACGACGAGCATGTCTATCTCGACGCCTTTCCTGAGGAGCTTTTTCCTCTCGGAGTCGTTCCTGAGGTCCTTTATCCTGTAGCCGCTTCTCGTCTGCTCGTCGTAGGGAACCTTTATGTCGTATATGCCCTCTATCCTCGGGTCGTAGACTAGAACCTCCGTGCCACCGACTATGTAGAGCTTCCCGTCCCTGACCTCAACTATCGTGTTCTCGGTGCTCAGAACTGGCATACCGCTGGCGAGGGCCAGAACCGACATCGTGCTCTTCCCAGTGTGGGGATAGCCGACGAAGAGAACAGCCTTCCCGCTGGGAGTGAGGACTCCAACGGAGTCCGTTATGAACATCCTGCCAGCCTTTGCACCCGCCCTCGCGGCGGCCTGGAGGATGAAGAATATCGGCGCCTCGTTGCCATACGCTGAAGGAACCCTCGACTCTATCTTGTACTCGTCCATCCCCATGTGGTCGTAGACCGCGCTGAAGACTCTGAAGTCACCGCCCTTGAAGCGCTCCACGACAACTTGGGGTTCTCCAGAACCATCCTCAACGTCCGGAAGATAGCGCCTCGCAAAAAGTCCCTTGAAAGCCTCCTCAAAACCGTCATCGAGTTCCCCAGTGAATTCAACGTTCACGCCACCGATTCTCGTGCTCATTGGCTCCCCCGCTATGGACTGGTCGGCGGGATTTATAACTTTTCCGTGGAAAGTCGGGGGCCGTAGAAGTGAGATATTGACACACGAATGAGCATACGGGAATTCAGAAAGGCAGGGGAAAGAAGAGGGGCCCTCACTCGAGGGCGGCGAGAAGCTTCTCCATGAACATCTTCTCCGGATAGGCACCCTCGAACTGGACCTTGTCCTCGCCATCCACCTGGATGACTATCTTCGGGACGGCCATGACGCTGTACTGGTCGGCCCACTCGGGGTACTCGATGGCCTCGACCATGTCGCCGAGTATCTTGCCCTTGCCGGCGTTGGTGTTCTCGATGGCGAACTTGTGGGCCATCCTGACGGCGAGCGGGCAGTACGGGCAGGTCGGGGTGACGAAGACGAGTATCCTGACGTCCCTGTCAATCTTGGCAAGCTCCTCCTTGCTCTCGCCCATGAGGTCGGTGGTCGCGTTGCTGACGTCGACGATGTCCTCGAGGAAGGCACCGAACTCGTGGCCGGCCGGAAGGCCGAAGAAGCGGACGCCCATGTCCTTGCCGTCCTGGGTTATGGTAACCGCCGGGGCGCGGTCGATTCTGTACTGCTCGGCTATCTTCCTGCCCTCCTCACTGTCAAAGTCGTGGAACTCGTAGGTGAGCTTGTCGGTGAGCTCGCTGAGCTCCTGGACCAGCTGCTTGAGCTGGTCGCAGTACTGGCAGTGGTCCTTGCCTATGAAGCCGATAATCTTAACGGGGTTCGCCAGCTTGGAGAAGAACTCCTCCCTGATGACCTTCTTATCAGCGTCGCTAATCAGTCCCATTTTCCAACACCTCCCACATCTAAAGGTTTATAACGTTTTGAGCACAATACCACGTGGAGTTTAATCTCCAGGTTTGCAACCTAAGGTTGAATGTTCACTATATAAGCTTTGCGTCACAGATTTGGGTGGTGTGGGTCATGACTGAACCGGACATCTTTTACATCCTGGGGAACAAGGTGAGGCGCGATCTGCTCAGCCACCTCACCTGCACCGAGTGCTACTTCAGCTTTCTGAGCAGCAAGGTCAGCGTGTCCTCGACCGCTGTAGCCAAGCACCTTAAAATTATGGAGAGGGAGGGCATTCTAAAGTCCTACGAGAGGGAGGGACCCTTCATCGGGCCCGCGAGGAAGTACTACGACATCTCGATATCCAAGTCCTACGTTACCACCATAACGCCCAACATCTTCTGGTATCGCGGTCTCGACCTGGGCGAATCCCCCGTGGAGAGGGTCGAAATCGACATCTCCCGCGTTCCCGTCGAGCACGAGAGCCTCAACGAGATGGTGAGCTCATTCCTCGAACTCACCAGGGAGCTTGAGAAGATCCTTCAGGCCCTTCAGGCCGTCGAGAGCAGGCGCGACAGGCTCATGAAGGAGATAAAGGAGAGGTACCTCACCGAGATTGGAGACATGACCCAGCTGGCCATTCTCCACTACATCCTCCTCGTAGGCGAGGCCACCGTTGACGAGCTCAGCGACAGGCTCAACCTCAAGGAGAGGGAGGTTTTGGTTAAGGCCCAGGAACTGGACAGGTTCGTACCGTTAAGAATAAAAGACGGGGTCATTAAAATCGACGAAGAAAGGCTAAAACAAAGAATCGGCGGTGAAGGTGATGCCGGAGAAGATTAAAGTCGTGGTCAACGAGGACCGCTGTTACCTCTGCGGTGGCTGCGCTGGTGTCTGTCCGACCCTGGCAATAGAAGTCCACTCAAGCGGCTGGGAGTTCTTCCAGGACAAGTGCATCTCGTGCAGGATATGCATCAACGCGTGCCCCGTTGGAGCGCTCAGCGCCGAACCCCTGGAGGTGAGCGAATGAAGCAGATGAAATACGATGTGGTCGTCGTCGGCGCCGGTATCGCCGGCCCGATCGTTGCCAGAAACGTTGCCAGGGCCGGTTTCTCGGTTCTGCTAATTGACAAGAAGTGGGCGATAGGAACGCCGAAGCAGTGTGCCGAGGGCATAGGCATCAAGGTCTTCGAGAAGTACGACATCCCCTACGACAAGCGCTTCATCAACCGCGAGATTTACGGGGCCAAGCTCTACTCACCGAGCGGCTATGAGCTTGAGCTCCGCTATAACGAGGCAAGCGGTGTAATCCTCGAGAGGAAGGTCTTCGACAAGATGCTCGCCTATTATGCAGCAAAGGCCGGTGCCGATGTTCTCGCCAGAACCGAGGCCGAGGACGTCATAAGGAAGGACGGGAAGGTCGTTGGAATCAAGGCCAAGCACGAGGACGAGCCCGTCGAGATATACGCGGACATAATCGTAGCCGCCGACGGCGTCGAGAGCATGATAGCCAGGAAAGCCGGCATAAACACCTACGCTCCCCCCCACGAGTTCGATTCCAGCTACGAGTACGAGATGCTCATCGAGGGCTACGACCCCGATTTGATACACCTCTGGTTCGGCAACGAGATAGCGCCTCGCGGTTACGTCTGGGTCTTCCCGAAGGATGAGGACAGGGCCAACGTCGGCATAGGAATAAACTCCGACAACCCGCAGACAGCTAAGTACTACCTCGACAAGTGGCTGAAGGAGAACAACATACCAGCCAAGAAGATTCTCGAGGTGAACGTCGGAGTTGTCCCGGTCGGCGGCTTCGTGAAGGAGCTCGCCAAGGACAACGTCCTCGTCGTCGGCGACGCGGCAAGACAGGTCAACCCGATGCACGGCGGTGGAATGGCGGAGGCAATGGAGGCCGGAACGATAGCGAGCAAGTGGATAACCAAGGCCCTCGAGGAGGAGAACCTCTCACTTCTCCAGAACTACACCAGGGAGTGGTGGGAGATCGACGGAAAGAGGCTCGAGAAGGTTCTCAAGGTCAGGAAGGTCACCGAGAAGCTCACGGATGAAGACCTCGATATCTTCATCCAGGTTCTCAGCGGTGCAGATACGGAGAAGATAGCGGGCGGCGACTACGGGGAGGTAATAAAGGCCCTCCTCAAGCACCCGAAGGTCATCCTCAGCCCGAGGAGGATAAACCTGCTCAGGCAGCTCCTCTGATCACTTCTTTCCCTTCTTCCAGTCCCTGCAGTTCATGTCGACGCATATCTCGTACTCGCGGCCCTTCTCGCGGATTTTAACGACGGGTGCACCGCCACAGCAGGTTTTGTCCGTCGGGATTATCTCGCCGCGCTGGAGGAGGGGGTAGGTTACGTTGCACTTCGGCCAGTTGGAGCAGCCGACGAACCTCTTACCGGTTTTCCTGTTGTAGCGGACGACCAGGTCGCCGCCGCACTTGGGGCACTTGCCTATGATGAGGGCTTTCCTCTCGGGCTTCCGGGCCTTTTCATTACCGGCCTTCCCATCAACGGCCCTCTGAACCTCGCGCTCTTCCTCCTCGCTGAGCTCTTTAACCGCGCCCGCTTTCCCTCCGGGGGCCTTTGACTTGGTTACCCCCGTGCCGGTCGTCTCGAGGAGTATCCTGCCGATGTCCATCTCTTTCTCCTTGAAGACCTTGAGTATTTTGATCAGCTGGTTCTTGCTCTCCTCGATGACCTGCTCCTTCTCAGCCTTCCCGGCCATTATCTCCTCCATCTTCTCCTCGAAGGCCCTCGTGAGCTCGACGCTGACTATGTCGGGCACGTTCTTCTCCAAAGCCTCAACGACGCGCATTCCAAGGGGCGTGACCTTTATCTTTCTCTTGCCCTCGATGTAGCCCCTGCTGTAGAGGGTCTCCAGAATCTGGGCGCGGGTGGCTTTGGTTCCTATGCCGAGGTCCTCCATCTTTTTAATAACCGCCGCTGGAGAGTACCTTGCCGGGGGCTTCGTCTTCTTCTTCTCGCGCTTTATCTGAATGACCTTGACCGGCTCGCCCTCCCTGAAGGCTGGAAGGATCACCTCGTCGAACTTGACGTACTTGCCGTATACCTTCAGCCAGCCCTCCTTAACCGTTCGCGCGCCGCTCAGGATGAAGCGGTGGGAGTTGGAGTTTATTACGACCTTCATTATCTCCCTGACGGCTGGCTCCATGAAGAGGGCTAGGAAGCGTCTGACGATGAGGTCGTAGAGGTTGGCCTCGTCCTTGGTAAGCTCGCCGGGCTTTGGAAGCTCCCCGGTGGGGTAGATTGCCGGGTGCGCCGGGTCGTCCTTCTTGCCCTCGACGGGCTTGAGCCTCTCCTTACCAAGAAGCTCGTGGGCGAAGGGCTTGTACTCGGGTAGCTTTGCCAGGTTCTGGAGTATGGAGCGGAAGTTGAGGTTCTTGGGGAGCTTTTGGGATGAGGTGCGGGGATAGCTCGTTAATCCCCGTTCATACAGCTTCTGTGCGAGCTCCAAAGTCTTCTTCGGGCTGTATCCAAAGGCAGAATAGGCCTCCCTCTGCAGGGTTCCGAGGTCGAAGGGCACCGGCGGATTCCTCCTCTGCTGCTTGACCTCGACCTTCTCGACGAAGGCCGGGCCCTTCTTAGCCTCCTCGACGATGCGCTTCGCCTCGTTCTCATCGAGGATGCGCTCCTTTTCGTAGACCGCCGTGTACTGCTCCCCGTTTTTCTCGAGTAGCATCTTTATGACCCAGTACGGGGTGGGCTTGAAATTGGCTATCTCCCTCTCCCTGTCGACGAGGAACTTAAGCGTCGGCCCCTGGACGCGGCCGGTGGAGAGGACCATCCATTTGCCGCTCGCACGCTTTATCGCCGAGGTTAGGGCCCTCGAAAGGTTCACGCCCCAGTACCAGTCGAGGACGTGGCGTGCTATTCCGGCATCGGCCATCCCGAAGTTTATCGTCGGCTCGAGGTTGTACCAGGCCTTGAGGAGGTCTTTCTTCGTGAGTGCGGAGAACTTCATGCGCTTTGCCTTTGACGGATCGACGCCGCAGGCGTATTTGAGGGCCGTGTAACCTATCACCTCGCCCTCCGTGTCGTAGTCGCAGGCAACCACGAACTCGTCGGCACGCTTGGCAAGCGTGGCTAACGCCTTGATGTAGTCCTTGGCGTAGCCCTTCCCCTTCTCGGCGACGTAGACGGGAACCCACTCGATGTCGAAGACGGGATAGCCGTAGGTTTTAACCTTCGGGGCGAGGGAGAACAGGTGGCCGACCGCGGGGGCGACTATCACCTTCTTGCCGTCGCGGGTGAACTCATAGTAGGAGACCTTCCCTATCGTCTTCCTCACGGGCTTGCCCTCTGCTAAGGCGTAGGCGATCTTTCTCGCGACGTTCGGCTTCTCGGCGATGATGAGCGTGACCATGGCGACACCTTGAAAAGGTAGTCCGGGGGTTATAAAAATCCTGCGGAGCAAGCTTTTCCAAAAGCTTCCAGCGAAAAGCTTAATAAGGAACCCCCCGATGCACCTACCGCGGGCGGGGCCGTAGGGTAGCCTGGTCCATCCTGCGGGCTTTGGGAGCCCGTGACCCGGGTTCGAATCCCGGCGGCCCCACCAGGAAACAAACTTTTGCAGGGCAAAAGTTTGATCAAAAGCTGGTGATTCTTTTTGAGTGGTCAGTTTTGGTGGGGTTTGTTTTATTGGTTAGATTGTACGTTGGATTCATGTCGAAAGGGCGTTTTTTAGCGGGTTCAACTTCAACCCGCGCTCCTCCGGAGCGCTAAAAAAGCCGAACCTATCAAGGGTTACCTTTTTTGGAATGAATCCGGCCAAAATTGCAGATTTCAACTAAAACCCCCCGTTGCCTAGCGAATTCTAAGTAAGGAATCACGAACTTTGACGAAACTTTGTCCAGAAACTTTACGCAGGCAAAGTTCTGGGGGGTGTGGGGGCGTTAGCCCCCCAGCAAGCTTTGCTTGCGCAAAGCTTGACCAAAGGAGTTTGAGTAGTTAAGAGAGTATGTGGGTAGTTGCATGCCTCGTCAAGTGGGCATTCTTGTTTAGGGGTTTATTTTCATGAAAGCTTGTTGGTGAGGGGTTGTCTAAAAACAGCGCCCGAAGGGCGCTAGGGAGAAGAAACCCCAACTAAAACGAGCAAGTTGAGAGTAAACCTCTAACTAGGTTAGCAACCCTAAAAGGCTGCCAGTTTTGATGAAACTTTTCCCCAGAAAAGTTTCTTAACGTGGGCGAAGCCCCACTACGGGGGTTTGAGAGTACAGAAAACTTTGCCTGCGCAAAGTTGCTGGGCAAAGGTCGTGATTCCTTTTAAGTGGCTTGTTTGGAGGATTTCTTCAGATATTGCTCTCACTTGGTCAACATGGATTTCGTTTCCTGTAGTTCGTTTGAGAAGGGTTCGGCTTTTTAGCGCTCCAAAGGAGCGCCAAAAACGCTTGAACCCCCTCAGAATACGCCTCTTTGGGGCAAATCTCCTTTCTGCCCAAGAAGTGGTTCTCAAAGAAATCCACTCCAGAACGCGCTTTTCAAAAGGAATCACGGACCTTGATCAAACTTCGCGAAGGCGAAGTTTGTAGAATGGAGCCCCGGGCGGGGTTTGAACCCGCGACCTGCCGCTTACCAAGCGGCCGCTCCGCCAGGCTGAGCCACCGGGGCGTCGATTATACGGTGCAGGAGAGGCTTTATAAATTTTTCCCTTCGGTGAACCTCTCGGACAGGCCCTCGAGGACCTCCCTGAAGTTCGCGGCATCTATCCACTTGATGCCCATCTTCTGGGCCCACGTGAGTATGCCGACGTCGGCGGAGACTATGGTCGCATCGAGCTCTTTGGCCAGGAGTATGAGCTCAAAGTCCTCCTTGCTGTCAACTATCCCCTCGCGGAGTGCCTTCCGGTAGTTCCTCCTGAGCTTCTGGATTATCCTGTCAACGTTGTCCGTCTCGATGACGCTCTCGCGAACGGCCTTCTCGGCAACGCGGAGCCCCTTGTCTATCCTCCGCCTTATGTCTTCGATGAGCTCGTAGACCACGAAAGCTGGAATCTTGATGTCGTGGACGTTTGGCGGCTTCTTGATTATGTAGAGCTCGATGTCAGGCAGGAGCTCCTCCTCGTCGACGAAGTGCATGACCTCACGGTATATGCCAGGGGGCATGTAGAACTCCACCCTGCCGAAGAGCCCCTCGGCGTAACCGAGGAACGTTCTCATCGCCTCGGTCGGGTTGTCTCCGAACTTCCCCCGTATCTCGGGGTTGACAAAGATGCTCGTGTCGAGGACGAACCTCATCGCCACGCTACCACCACAAGCTTATTTAGGGCGGGGAGTTTAAAACGGTTGGGTGAAAGCATGAAGGTTGGAGTCGTTTTTGGAGTTAGCGAACTGGCGAATCCGAAAGCCTTTGAAAAGAAGGCGTCGGAATTCATAACGAACCTCGCGAAGGATTTTGAAGTCGTTGGGGGCTTCTTCATCTCGACGAAGAAGGACTTCAAGGAGGCTAAGGGGGAGGTCAACTTCAACGAGGTTGATGCCATAGTTCTCTACCCCCTCACCGGCGGCACAGAAGGCCCGCTGAAGGAGTTCTTCGTCTACAGGAGGCCCGTCGTCATCTACGGCGACCCCTTCAACAACTCCCTCGCGGCAGGTATAGAGCTCAGGGAGTACTTCCGCGACAGGCTCGTGCCCTCGACCCTCGTCAAGGATTTCAACGAGCTCAAAGCCGCACTGCTCGGCTACGAGGACATGAAAGAAACCCTGGATAAGTTCCTCAGGATGCGCATAGGCTTGATCGGCCGCGTTTCACCGTGGCTCATAAACGAGAAGTTCGAGCTCCCCTACACCAGCATAAGCCTCAAGAAGTTCTACGAGTACTACGACGCGACGACGGAGAAGGAAGGCTGGGAGGCCGTTGAGGAGATAGTTGGAAAGGCCCTCGAGATAAAGGAGCCCGGCAGGGAGGACCTCGTGAAGGCGGGCAGGATATACGTGGCCATAGAGAGAATACTCGAGGACTACAGGCTCGACGGCTTTACCATCGGCTGCTTCGACCTAATAGGGAAGATAGGCTCGACCCCATGTCTCGCCCTTGCCATGTTCAACGCCCGGGGAATCCCGGCGGCGTGCGAGGGGGAGCTCAACTCGCTGGTCGGCATGATGATAGCGAGGCGCTTCTTTGACAAGCCCGCCTTCATGGGCAACATAGCGGACCACGGCGACGATTACCTCATCCTCGCCCACTGCACCGCGCCGCTCATCGGGAAGTACGTCATACGCTCCCACTTCGAGAGCGGAATCGGAGTTGGCGTCGACGTCCAGCTGCCGAGGGGAAGGGCGAGCCTCTTCAAGATACGCGGGAGGAAAGCGGTCGTCGCTGGCGTCGAGGTTGTGGGTCAGGAGCACAGCAACTCCAGATGCAGAACCCAGATGAAGCTCCGCATAGAGGACGCGATGGACTTCATCGATGGAACGCTCGGAAACCACCACCTGCTGGTTTACGTGGACAGCGAGGAGCTCGCGGACCTGCTCAGCGAGCTGGGCTTTGAGGTCATGCTCTACTGACTTTTCTTAATTTTTACACCCCTTTTAGAAAGGCTGGCCGTATGAGAAAATCGAAAAAAGAGAGGTGTCCTCAGGCAGACGCTTCCAGTTTCCTGCTGTACAGAACGAGGCCTATCAGCATCGCGAGCTCTATGCCAACGGGTATTATGTGGAGGCTGGCCGCGATAAGAGCAACCCCGATAAGGACTGCCCTGAGTACCATCGGCACCTTCACGTTCTTGAAGTATCCCGTTATCGCTATTGCCATTATGTACATTGTTAGTATCGTGGCAAGCAGGTAATAGAGAACCCTGAGTGCAACCGCGGGTGTCCACTCCTGAACCGTTATGAGGAACATTTCTGGATGGGTGAAGTATATATAGGGGCCGATGTAACCTGCCAGGGCGTACTTGACCGAGTTGATTGCCGTCTTCCAGAAGTCTCCACCCGCCAATGCAGAACCCGCATACGCTGCCAAAGCAACTGGCGGTGTCAAATCTGCGAGTATTCCGAAGTAGAACACGAAGAAGTGGGCGGCCAGAAGTGCTATCGCTGTACCGTATCCAGGAACAGGAGCATCGTAGATCGGGTTTCCGGCGACGGCTGTGTAAACCGCGGGTGCGGCAACCAGCGAAGTTATAACGTAGTTGGCCGTCGTTGGAACACCCATACCGAGTATCAGGCTGAATATCATGGCCATGATGAGAAGGAGGAGCAGGTTCCCTCCGGCGAGGTCAACGAGCTTGTAGCCAAGGGCAGTGACGAGGCCCGTCATGGTGAGAACACCCTGGATAAGACCGGCTGAAGCTGCTGCAAGCATAACAGTTGTACTGGTCTTGCCCGCGTCTATCATCGACTCGTAGGTAGCGCTGTACATTTTTCTTCCGTCCTCTGTCTTGGACTTGTAGCCGACTATGAGAGAGAATATTATACCAAAAGTGCCGCTCATGAGGAGGATTTCCTCCTTCCTCATGTACAGGAACTTTCCAAGGGCCACCATGAGTATGAACAGCAGGCTTATGTAAAACTTCTCGTTGATCTCAACCTTGTCCGTTGCAAAGGCCGCTCCGATGAGGATTGCAGCGAGTATCAGGAGCACTGCACCGACAGGGGTGGCATACTCCCTTCCCGTGAACATGAGCAACGTTGTAATGAGGGCTAGAGCCACGTAGAAGTGCTCGTGACCGGGTATGTTGTCCTTGGAGATCCACGCCACCCAGATTGCTATACCCAAGGAAGATACGGCCGCTATGTGCGGTGCTATACCCCATACAAGGGCCACTGTGATGACGATTATCGGAACTAAGATGTAGATCTTCCTCAGGAAGTAGCTTATCGGCTGGAATTGCTCCCTTGGCATTCCCTTGAGGCCGAGCCTCTTGGTTTCAAGGTCTATGAAGAGATAGACGCCGGAGTAGTATATCAGAGCGGGAAGAACCGCCGCTATGATGAGCTTGTTATATGGAATCCCAAGGAACTGGGCCATGATAAATGCCGCGGCGCCCATAACCGGGGGCATCAGCTGACCACCAGTTGAGGCGACGGGCTCTACCGCACCGGCTATCTCCGGTGGATAACCGGCCTTTTTCATCAGCGGTATAGTGAAGGTTCCCGTTGTGAGAACGTTGGCAACGCTTGAACCGCTAACGGTTCCCATAAGACCACTTGAAATGACCGCCGCCTTGGCGGGTCCCCCAGACCTTGTTCCAAATAGGCTGATCATGAACTCAGTGATGTAGTCGCTGACGCCGATCTTGAGCAGGAATGCTCCAAAGAAGACGAAGGCGAATACGTAGATTGTCATGACGTAGAACGGAATTCCAAAGATACCCTGGTCAAGATAGAGGTACTGAGCTATACGGGTCCAGTTGTAGCCAGCGTCCCTGATTCCATATATCAGAAAAACCGTAACTATAGTGGGCAGGATCCAGCCTATCGCTCTCCTCGTCGCTTCAAGGACAAGGATTATTGCCATGAATCCAAAGATGACGTCGGTCTGATTGACGTCATAGTAGACCATGTAAGTGGGCCAGCGCCAGAACTTGTAGAACGCGGCGATCAGACCGAGGAGGATTAGCACGTAGTCGAGTATCATGACTTTATCAAGATACTTCTGCTTCTTCATCACTGGATATCGAAGGAACGTTATTATGAATATCATGCCAAGCACAAAGGCCATGACCTGCTGGTCCTGGAAGTCCAGCTTGAGGAACCCCAGTGTTATGCCGAGCTTATCGAAGATTGAGTACAGCAGGAAGGTAAAGTTGAATATAAACAGTATCTCGAAGATACCGATGAGTATCGCTGCCACACTAACCACTTTATCGAGCTTTGGCGGTAACGTTCGAACTGCTTCGAGCTTTATCTTCTTCTCTATGGCCTCCAAATTCTCCCCCATTATCAACACCTCCGAGCTATTGAGAGAAGGAAGGGGATTTTCTCGACCCTAATCTCAAGTATCCCCTCTTCGGGAGGCTGTACGAAAGAGACCTTCCCATCGATGAGTATTGTGGCGTTGTTAACTGGAATAAACCAGTAGCGCCAGGACTTACCCAAGAACTCGTGGGAGTTCTTTACGTAAAACTTCCCGGACCGGTAGTCAAAGTCCACTGGTTGGCCGGCGAGGAACTCCTGCCATCTTTCTTGGACGAAGTAAATCCCACCCGGGGATATCCTGTAGACATCAACAACCTTGGTAAGGGAAACGCTGTGGGTGTAGTGTATCTCAAGGGTCGAGTTAGATTCCAGATGATAGTAACACTCATTCCCACCGAATTCTACCCCAATGACGGAAACAGGTAAAAGGAGCACAATGAAAGGCAGGAAAAAAAGAAAAAGTTTCTTCAAAAACTCCCCCCCTTCAGCCCTTGTACTTGTCGGGGACGGTTATTCCGTGCTCTTCGTAATACTTGATGGCTCCCGGGTGGAGCGGAACCATGAGTCCCTCGAAGGCTTCCTCCATCTTGATCTGCTTGGCTACCTGGTGGGCCTTGGCGAGATCATCAATGTTCTCGTAGAGTATCTTGGTGAGCTCGTAGACAAGGTCATCCGGAAGATCCTTGTGAACGACAAGGGTGGCCTTGACGGCTATGGTCTGAGCATCCTCATCCATCCCGTTGTAGGTTCCTTTCGGGATGATAACCTTGACGTAGAACGGGTAACCCTGGTCGTGGAGCTTCTGGACGACCTCGTCCGGAACGTCGAGGATCCTAACCGGAACCTTAACCGCTATCTGGTTGATTGCTGGAGCTGGATAAGCTATGACGGTGAACTCAGCGTCAACCTGACCAAGGACGAGACTCTGGGCGGCCTCCTCAAAGGTCTGGTAAACGGGCTCGATCTCGTCCCATACTCCAGCGGCCTTGAGAACCCTCTCAGCGGTAGCGGCTACACCGCTTCCAGCGGCACCAACAACGACCTTCTTACCCTTGAGGTCGTAGATGGTCTTTATGTCGCTGTCGGCCCTAACGACTATCTGAACCGGCTCTGGATAGAGGGTTCCTATGGCCCTGAGGACCTTTATTGGCTTGCCTTCGAACTGGTACTTACCCTCCCAGGCATACCAAGTAACGTCGTTCTGGGCTATGGCAACGTGAGCTTCACCCTTTCCAATAGCTTTACAGTTGGCAACGCTTGCTCCACTGGTAACGGCCTTTGCCGCTATCAGGTCGCTCTTCTTGTTGGCAACCTTCGCAAGCATCGAACCTATGGCAAAGTAGACACTACCAGGGCCAGAGCCCGTGTAGATGGTTATCTCATACTTCCCCTCGTCGTTCTTCTCAACAGGGGGCTTGCTCTCGGTTCCGGTCTGGGTTCCACCGCCGCCTCCACCGGTACAACCGGCTGCCACAACGGCCAAGAACAAAACAAACACCAACCCAAGGGCAGTCCACTTCTTCATTTCCCTTCACCTCGTTTGAGGATTGACGCCCACATATGCGCGGGCGTCTAAGTATGTACATACATCGAAGTATATGTGCATTATCCTATTATATATTTTTTGGCCGGTTGGGAGTTTTACAAGCGTTTAAACAAAAATAAAGGTTGGAAGGGCGAAAATGTTTCAGTAGTAATACCAGATTGTCCAATAGTCGTTCGGGTCTTCGCCGATGCTCTCAAGGTATTCGAGGTATTCCTTGATCGGGACGTCAGGGTACGTGTAGAGCTTGGTCTCGCTGATGCCCTTCTCCCATGGGTGCATCAGGTAGATCCTGCTCCCATCAGGGCGTATCCCTACGAGCTCCCTATCCTGCCAAGCGCGGAGGTGGTTCTTGCCCATCCTCGGCACGTTGAAAACCGGTTCATCCGGCCTGAACTGACCGGGCAGGAGCCTTGCCTCCTCCTTCCTCTCCTGAACGACCCTCGCTATGGGTACGAGGTAGTCCTTCTGCTCTATCTTGCCCTTCGGGTAGAAGGTGTAGTAGGGGTCAATGCCAACTTTTTTAAGGGCTATCCTCAGCGCCACGTTCTCGAAGCGCCTGCTAACGTTCCTCTGGTAGACCAGCTGGTTGTAGATGTAGATGCCCTGGCGCCTTATCTTGTAAGCGGCCTCTCCCATCTCGGGGGTGACCTCGTAGGCGCTCTCAACGTGGGTTGAGATCGAGACGTTCCTCTTGCCGGGCTCTATGTACGAGCCGAGTATCTCGGCAAGGCTGTCGGTTATCCTCATCGGAACCGTCACGAATATCCTGCTGCCCCAGCGGATGTTTACGACGTGGTCCATCTCCGCGAAGCGTGCCATTATCTTGTCAATGATCTTGTCGCTCAACGCGAGGGGGTCACCACCGGTTATGAGGACGTCCATCATCGAGTCGTGCTCGGCGAACCAGTCGAGTGCTTCCTCGATCTTGTCCCATCCCGGGAACGAACCTGCCATGAAGGGCTCGAGGACTTCCCAGTTCCTCTGGCAGTATACACATATCTGCGGGCAGGTGTCGTAGGCCTTAAGGATGGCGATGGTGACGTACCTCCTCGTGACGAGGTCTATTGGAGAGGTATCGTGCTCGCCCATGAAGTCGAAGTAGTACTCCCTGTCCTCGCGGTGGATTATCATGTTCCTCATGTACCAGTCAGGGGGCATCACCTGCCTTCTTACCTGCCTGTCGTGCTTGTACGGCTCCTGGAAGTCCCAGAGGTGCAGGTAGTACGGCGTAATTCCCCATGGGATGTGGTATTTGACGGCCAGCTCAACCTGCTTAAGGTCGTCCTCCGGAACCTTGACGATACCGAGCTCGTTGAGTTCACGGAGAGTTTCAAGGCCCTTCTCCCTCTTGAGGACGTGGGAGAACTGCCACTTGTAGTCGAACCATTCGTCCTCAGTGATTCCGAAGTACTCCATGAGCTGCTCTCTCTGTTTCTTCCTCTTCTCGATGATCTCCTTGTCGAGACCGCTCGGATACTTCCTGAGGTAGCCCCTTATGTAGTTCCACTCCTTGTCGAGGTACTCGGAGCGGGCCAGGGCCGCTTTTCTGCCCTTTATCTTGCTGAAGTCCACGAACTTTATTCCTGCAGCTTCAAGCTTGGGCCCGAGCCAGCCCTTTGAGTAGCCGCTAACTGCTGCCATGGCCTTGAACAGGTGTCTGAACTCCTCTACGAAGCCCTCGGTTATGATGCTGAGAACGTGCTTGTCGCCATTGGCGGCTTTCCACAGGTACTCCAGAGTGCTGAAACCGGCGGCCCTTTCCCCGTATTCGGATATCATGTTGAGAAAGACGTTTATCGATTCAATGGCGAGCCATCTGTCGATGGCGTCAATCTGAATCTCACCGTTCTTGTATTTCCAGAGCAGGTCTTCAGCGAACTTTGCGAGTCTTTCCCTAGCCTCTTCGAGGCTTTCGCTGGTGAGCAGGATTTTCTTGATTTCGGGGAGGGGTTCGAAAACCTCCAAAAACTTCTCGTGGTCTATACCCTGTTTGAGGCCCCAGGGGGACTCCTCAACGTTAAAGGTGGAAATGGCGCTTTCCATCTGCTTCTCCATATTTACGCCCTCCATGTCCATTTATGGACATGCATTCCCCTCAGGGACATCAATGTTCTTTTCCCTTCATGGGGGTCGTGTTTCTGCTCTTAGTGGACTTGACGGAGTATATATACTTTACTTTTACTCGCCCATAAAACATGACAAAATTCAAGTTTTAGTACCAAAAACGTGAAAAATTTGCACATTTTCTACCGAAAATCTTGAAAAATTGCTAAAATTCAGCTTAACTTATGTCCAATGGGAGAGGCTTGGTTTACAAACCCAAAAGTTCACTTTATGTTTGACAAGAAGCATGATCTTTGGGCGGGGGCTTTCTCTGGGGCCGGCAAAAGCGTTATAATGCAGGGTTTGAGTCCTCCTCTCAGGTGAGAGAAATGAAGGTTATCATGACGACGAAAATTGACCTCGCCTCGATGAACATAAGGGAGAAACTGGTGGAGAATTTTGGGTTCAAGGAACTCGATGATGTCTTTGACGGTAATCCCGTCTACTCCAGAGGGGAGGCCCTGATTCTGACCACCAACGATGAGATGATCTATTACGACAACCTCGACGCTGAGATAGAGAGGCAGCTCGGGGAGAGGCCGGAGATAATAGTCTTCGCTTCAAGGCACTCGAGCAAGCAGAAGCTCCCAGCTTTAACCACCCACGTAACCGGCAACTGGGGAAAGGCGATGTACGGCGGAAAGGATAGGAGCCTGGCAATTGCTCATCCAGCCGCCATGAAGCTTGCCCTCATGAAGATGAACGAGCTGAACGATCTCGGCTGGACAGTCTGCTACGAGGCGACCCACCACGGGCCGAGCGAGCTCGAGGTTCCGAGCCTCTTCATAGAGATAGGATCAAGTGAGGAGGAGTGGGTCAACGACAGGGCGGGGGAGATAATAGTGGAAACCATAGTTCACGTCCTTGAAAACTACGAGAAGGCCGAGTTCCCGGTTGCGATTGGAATCGGAGGAGGCCACTACGCGCCGAAGCAGACCAAGAGGGCCCTTGAGACGAATCTCGCCTTCAGCCACATAGCCCCGAAGTACACCCACCCACTTGACAGGGAGCTCATCCTGAAGGCAATGGAGAGGACGTGGGGCAAGGTCGATGCCATTTACGTCGACTGGAAGGGCAGTAAGGGGGAGACGCGGCAGATGGCCAGAGCCCTGGCTGAAGAGCTGGGCTTGGAGTTTATAAGAGACTGAACGGGCGAAATCTTTAAAGATGTTGAGCGGGATTTTAAAATCAGCACCCGCCCTTAGCTAAATTTATATACTACATGCATACAAAGTGGAACAGATGTTAAATTGCCCGGAGGGTGAAAAGATGCTGAAGCTGATTGAAGACGCCATTGAAAGAACCTCCGTCGGCCCTAACAAGGTTCCGGAGGCCCAGGCCCCCCAGACTGACATCGATGAGGAGCTCAAGAGGATTCTTGAGCAGATTCAGGCCAAGATATATGTCGTTGGTGTCGGCGGTGCCGGCTGTAACACCATTAACAGGATGATGCAGGTCGGCATCCAGGGAGCGAAGGTCATCGCCGTCAACACTGATGCCCAGGACCTCCTCAAGGTTCGCGCTCACAAGAAGATACTCATCGGTAAGGAGCTCACCCGTGGCCTCGGAGCAGGAAACAACCCCAAGATGGGTGAGGAGGCAGCCAAGGAGAGCGAGAGGGACATAAGGGAGGCCCTCGAAGGAGCCGACATGGTCTTCATCACCTGCGGTCTCGGAGGCGGAACCGGAACCGGTGCCGCTCCGGTCGTTGCCGAAATGGCCAAGAAGATGGGGGCCCTCACGGTCTCAGTGGTCACCCTCCCGTTCACTGTCGAGGGCATAAGAAGGATAAAGAACGCCGAATACGGCCTCGAGAGGCTCAGGAAGGCCAGCGACACCGTCATAGTCATCCCGAACGACAAGCTCATGGAAGTGGCTCCGAACCTGCCGATACACATGGCCTTCAAGGTCGCCGACGAGATACTCGTCCAGGCCGTCAAGGGCATCACCGAGCTCATTACCAAGCCCGGTCTCGTCAACCTTGACTTCAACGACGTTAGGGCCGTCATGAAGGACGGCGGCGTCGCCATGATCGGTATCGGCGAGAGCGACAGCGAAAAGAGGGCTTTGGAGGCCGCCCAGCAGGCCCTCAACAGCCCGCTCCTCGACGTTGACATCAGCGGTGCCAAGGGAGCTTTGATAAGCATCAGCGGAAGCGACGTCAAGCTCGAGGAGGCCCAGCAGATCATCGAGCTCGTCACGAGCAAGCTCGACCCGGAGGCGCAGGTCATCTGGGGAATCCAGCTCGACGAGGAGCTCGGCAAGATGATCAGGATACTCATAGTCGTCACCGGGGTCAGCTCACCCTACGCGGTGGCTGAGGAGGAGCCGAGCTACTACGGTGAGGAGCAGGAGAGAAAAGTTATTAAACTCGACCTCGAGGAGCTTTGACAAACCTTTCATTTTCAAAATTTAGCGAGGTGACGACGGTGGCAACCAACACGGAAAAGCTTAAAAATTTCTTCGCGGAGTCGCGGAGGGTTTTAATGGTCACGAAGAAGCCGGGTTCAAAGGAGTTTAAGATGGCCGCCAAGATTACCGGCATCGGAATGATACTCATCGGCTCTATAGGCCTCATAATCCGCCTGTTTGGCTACCTGATCACCGGCTCATAAGCCAGCAACCCGGGTGATATAAGATGAGCGACGGCAAGATATTCACAGTGCGCGTCACGGTGGGTCAGGAAGAGACCACCGCCAAGCTAATATACAGCAAGATTAAGACGTACAACCTTCCAGTTTATGCCATACTGGCGCCCTCAAAGGTCAAGGGCTACATCTTCGTCGAGGCGCCGAGCAAGAGCGCCGTCGACGAGGCCATAAAGGGCATACGCCACGCCAAGGGCACCCTCCCCGGGGAGGTCAAGTTCGAGGAGATCGAGCACTTCCTCGAGGAGAAGCCCGCTGTGAGCGGCTTCGAGCCCGGTGACATCGTCGAGCTCATCGCCGGCCCGTTCAAGGGCGAGAAGGCGAAGGTCGTCAGGGTCGACGAAGCCAAGGATGAGATAGTCGTCGAGCTCATAGGCTCAATCGTCCCGATTCCGGTCACGGTGAGGGGCGAATACGTTAGACTTATAAGCAAACGCCAGAAGGAGTGAACGGTCAACAGACAGAGGTGAGAAAAATGGCACAGGTTGTTGAGGTGCTCGTTGAGGGAGGAAAGGCTTCACCCGGACCGCCGCTCGGTCCCGCTATCGGTCCTCTCGGACTCAACGTCAAGCAGGTCGTTGACGAGATCAACAAGGCCACCAAGGACTTCGAGGGAATGCAGGTTCCCGTCAAGATCATCGTTACCGACCCCAAGAAGAAGACCTTCGAGATCGAGGTCGGTGTCCCGCCGGTCAGCCAGCTCATCAAGAAGGAGATAGGTGCGCCGAAGGGCTCAAGCGAGCCCGGCCACAGCCCGGTCGGGAACCTGACCATGGAGCAGGTCATCAGGATAGCGAAGGCCAAGCAGGAGCAGATGCTCGCAGCGGACCTTAAGGCCGCGGCCAAGGAGGTCATAGGCACCGCCCTCAGCATGGGCGTCACCGTTGAGGGCAAGGACCCCAGGGAAGTCCAGAAGGAGATTGACGAAGGCGTTTACGACGAGATTTTCGCCAACGCCGAGGAGTGAGGGAAAAGTTTAAAAATCCCTCTTTTTACGCATCTTTGACTTTTTCGGGCTTAAATCAAAACCGAAAGGAGGGCTGTAAATGGCCTTTGACAGGCAGAAAATCGTGGAAGCGGTGAAGGAGGCGAAGGCCCGGGCTAAGCCGCGCAACTTCACACAGACCGTCGAGATGGCAGTCAACCTCAAGGATATCGACCTGAAGAAGCCTGAGAACAGGTTCAAGCTTGAGGTTGTGCTGCCCCACGGTCGTGGGAAGGAGCCCAAAATCGCGGTCATCGCTGATGGTGCCGTTGCCGAGGCGGCTAAAAAGCTCGGGCTTGATGTGATTAGTGGAGAGCAGCTTGAGGAGCTCGCAAAGAACCCAAGGGAAGCCAGGAAGCTCGCGAAGAACTACGACTTCTTCATTGCCGCGGCTCCGCTGATGCCAAAGATCGGTAGGTACCTCGGTAGGTACCTCGGTCCGAGGAACAAGATGCCGCAGGTCGTTCCACCGACCATGACCAACCTCGAACCGATAGTCGCCAGGCTCAAGAGGACAGTGAGGATACAGCTCAAGAACAACCCGGTTGTCCACGCTCCGATAGGCACCGAGAACATGGAGGACGAGAAGCTCGCCGAGAACGCCGAGGCGGTTCTCAACGCGATACTCAACAAGCTTGAGCGCGGCGAGAACCAAGTGAAGTCAGTGTACGTCAAGACCACCATGGGACCGGCCGTTAAGGTGGAGAGGTGAGGGAGATGGCCCACGTAGCCGAGTGGAAGAAGAAGGAAGTTGAAGAGCTCACCAAGATCATCAAGAGCTACCCAGTGATAGCGCTCGTCGATGTGGCCGGCGTCCCAGCCTACCCGCTCAGCAAGATGCGTGAGAAGCTCCGCGGTAAGGCACTCCTCCGCGTGAGCAGGAACACCCTCATCGAGCTCGCCATAAAGAGGGCCGCTCAGGAGCTCAACAACCCGGAGCTCGAGAAGCTCATCGACCACATCCAGGGCGGAGCCGGAATCCTCGCCACCGAGATGAACCCGTTCAAGCTTTACAAGCTCCTTGAGGAGAGCAAGACCCCGGCTCCAGCTAAGCCAGGCGCCGTCGTCCCGCACGACGTCGTCATCCCGGCCGGACCGACCCCACTCGCTCCGGGTCCGCTCGTCGGTGAGATGCAGGCCCTTGGAATCCCGGCGAGGATCGAGAAGGGCAAGGTCAGCATACAGAAAGACTACACCGTCCTCAAGGCCGGCGAGGTCATAACCGACCAGCTCGCCAGGATACTCAACGCCCTCGGCATCGAGCCGCTCGAGGTCGGTCTCAACCTCCTCGCGGCCTACGAGGACGGCATAGTTTACACCCCGGACGTCCTTGCCATCGACGAGAACGAGTACATCAACATGCTCCAGCAGGCCTACATGCACGCGTTCAACCTGTCGGTCAACACCGCCTACCCAACCAGCCAGACCATCGAGGCCATCATCCAGAAGGCCTTCCTCGGCGCGAAGAACGTCGCTGTCGAGGCTGGCTACGTCACCCCGGAGACCGTCGAGGACATCTTTGGCAGGGCCCTTCGCGCAGTCCTGCTCATAGCCCAGGAGTTGCCTGAGGACCTGCTTGACGAGAAGACCAAAGAGCTTTTAAACCAACAGGCACAAATGGCAGTTGCAGTCGCCCCTCAGCCGGCTGAAGAGAAGGTTGAGGAGGCTGAGGAAGAAGAGGAAGAGGAGGAGGCATCCGAGGAGGACGCGCTCGCAGGACTGGGCGCGCTCTTCGGCTGAACTTTCCATTTCCCTCGTATCCCTGAACAAATCCGTGTGAAATGAATGAAAAATGAAGATGATTGGAGGTGCGAAAAATGGAGTACGTGTATGCCGCTCTGCTGCTCCACGCCGCTGGTAAGGAGATAACCGAGGAGAACCTCAAGGCTGTGCTTGAGGCCGCTGGTGTTAGCCCGGACGAGGCCAGGATAAAGGCCCTCGTTGCCGCCCTTGAGGGCGTTAACATCGACGAGGTCATCGAGAAGGCCGCCATGCCGGTTGCCGCCCCGGTTGCCGTTGCCGCCGCTCCGGCCGCTGAGGGTGGCGCCGCTGAGGCCGCCGCTGAGGAAGAGGAGGAAGAGGAAGAGGAGGCCAGCGAGGAGGAGGCCCTCGCTGGACTCGGCGCCCTCTTCGGTTGAACTCCTTCCTCCCTTCTCTTTTACTTCGGTTTTCATTTCGAACTTCTTCGAGGCCCTTAAATACGATGGTTTCGTAGATTCTCTGGTGGTTTTCATGCCAATTGTCCTTGAGAGGACGGGGGATAAGCCCATTGGAGAGGCGCTTAAGGAGATGGGGTTGGCCTCGAAGATAATGCTCCTCGAGGAGCTTATGTCCGTGTACAGTGAGTGGCTCGGTCTCGTGAGCGAAGTCCTGGTGGGTTCTGAAGGGGTTCAGAAGGAGATCAGTCCATACAACGTCGATGCCCGCTATCGGATCATGAAAACTATGGAGAAGCTCTATGGCACAAGCGACGTTTACAAGGCCCTTGATGAACTCGTGAGGACTCTTACCCAGGAATAAAGGGGCGTCAGTCTTTTTCTTGTTTTTCCATGTACTCCTTTAGACCTTGCTTGAGAACCTTAAGGTAAGCGAAACCTTCCTCATGGGTAGGTTCTATTTGAGTCCATTCACCCCACTCATTCCAAGTGTCAATTCTAATCATTTTAAACTTTTGATTTCTTATGCTATTCAAGGATATTCTCAGTCTTTCTTCAAACAGTTCTGGTGATCTTGGGATAGGTGGCCAGTCAGTAGTTGCATAGATCCATATTTCATCGAATCCTGGAACGACGCTAGGGACAAAAAGTACATCCTCTTTTTCTAGAAAACTACTCCATTCAGAATACAATTTTTTCACATTCTCTTCATAGTTCTTGATGTACTCTTCATGGCTCCTATCTCCGCATGATCCAGCCCAATCACTGAATCCATCAAAAGCATGAAGTCTCTTAGCGTCATTTCCAGTAACTGAGAACCAATCTGGAGGGTATTGAAATATCCATGCTATCTCGTGGCCTATAATAGATGGCTTGAAACCGTATTTAGATGTCATTTTGCGTTTAATTTCCCGGAATAGACTCTCAATATCCCCGCGAAGAGAAGCTGAAGAGTAGATGTGAATGACAGGATCGCCGTTTAATCTGAAGTAGTTGCTATCCCCCATAAATGTATGGCCTAGATACATAAAGGTGACTATAATATATTCTCTCGTGGAGTTATCGTTTACATCATAACAAGTCCATATGCCACACTTTGTCTTTTTCATATTTTCAAAAGTTGGATCCCACAATATGGCGAGCTTTGGCGAACCACTAAACTCATGGGAAATTTGAAATATTTTTCGGATGTTGGAGTCTGTGTGAAAATTATCACTCTTTCTGGACCAATCTAAAAACCATACGTTTATGCCAAAACCCGTACTCCAGTCCATTTGCTTGAACAGAACCAGCTTATCATTTATGTCGTAACCGCCAATCAATGGAGCCCCCTTGAAGTCATAATCATTTGGCCATCCCCAGTTATCTTTAACAAACCATGTCATGTAACTTGCTCCGACGATTATCCCCTTCTCGTATAATTGCCTGCCAAAGTTTTCGTACTGTCTGATGTATGGTGTTTTCCTCTTGTACTCTACTGTCCTCCCGTTTTTTGTTTGAACTTGAATGATTATCCAGTACTCGGCGCCCCCGGTGATGTTCTTCACTTCGACTTTGAACTCCTCTTCATTCTCGTCGAATGTTCCATCAACCGGCTTTAACTCGTAAACCCTCGAATCATTTGGGAAGACTTTGTAATAATCCTCTCGTCTCATCCCGTATTCGGTTATAAAGTACGAGTAATTCTCCGGTTTGAAGATCAACTTCACGCTGGAAATCTCATCAGGCGGGTAAGAGAGTTTGAAACTAACCTTCAAATCATAAACCTTATCCCAAACAATCTTGGTAGGCGTCCAGTTAAAACCCAGAACTTGAGGTTTAGGCGAAGTAAGATTCTCCAAATACTCCTCAAGAACTTCCCTAAGTCCATCCAATGAAGAAAATTCGTATTGTTGTGCGGGCTCTAAGGTTGTACTTTCAAAGAAGTCATTAAATGTACCCCAAAAGATCATTTTGTGCCTATCTGGCAATTCACTCGAATATTCCAAAAGCGTCTGTAAATTTTGCTTTGAACTATTTTTATCGCGAAGTATAGGTATTGAATTTGGGGATCCCCATGATAGCCGATTGTCAAATTCTGGCGTTCCAAACGGTATCAAGAGAATTCCAAGTTTTCTCGTTAGGTTGTACCATTTAGAATAATTGATTTTTAACTGTTTAGTATAGCTACCTCCAACATATTTTCCATCGGGTAAATACCCACCCAACCAGACAGTTACACCATCAAATTGTTTTAATCTATCAATCCATACAGGGTCATCCGTATCTGCTAAAGGATGGGCATGATCAGAAATCAAGAAGATATCCATTCCACATTCATTGATGATAGTCTCTCTTACCCTTCTAATTACATTTTCAAGGTTTCCGGTATATCCTTTAGACTCATAAAGATAGACAATGGGTTTACCTTCTATTCGCAAATAGTTTTGTTTAGAAAAATACATCTTGGCAAGATATCTTAAATCGCTAGTTAAAATCTCGACATTACGTTCATCGTCTAAAGATATGTAAACCGGCGGGGGTCTGCTAATTAACCTACCAACTGATTCATACAGAATTGCAATGTAAATATCTTGTGAGATACTGATATTGAACATTAACTGAAGATTCTCATCGAAAAATTTCAAATCACCCTCCTCATAACCACTCCAAGAAACTAAAAAAAGATTAATTCCATACCCAGTAGCCCAGTCAATATGTTTTGAAATTACAATAGGGTCGTTTGACTTATATGTTCCCATCAGAGGTGTGTATTTATGTCCATAGTCGTGCCAATTACTTAAATCGGTTCTGTACCATACGTAATACGGCGTCCCAACGATTATTCCTTTCTCATATAATTGCCTCCCGAAGTTCTCGTATTGTCTAATATAGGGCGTCTTGTACTCAAATGTTCTAGTGTTTTCAGCGTCGTCCTCTGCGGTTATGATTATCTTGTACTCTCTCCCGCCGGTAATGTTCGTAATGTTAACGCTGAATTCTTCCTCCCTTTCATCAAAGACTCCATCAACGGGTTTTAACTCATAAACTCTCTCTTTATCCTGGGGAAAGACTTTAGAGTAGTCCTCAGGCTTCATCCCGTATTTTGTGATGAAGTACTTGTACTCTACGGGAACGAATTTTAAAATCACGCGCTTAATCCTGCTCTCATCATCAATCACTTTAAAACTGACTTTAATATCATAAATTTTATCCCACACAACCCTCGTTGGCGTCCAATTAAACCCCACGATCTCTGGGGGATTAACGTCATCATACTCTCTGGGTGTAGTGGTTAGGGGTGGGTTGGAGAATGAGCGTGATGTGCTTGTTCTTGTGGGTTGGTTCAAGCATGCGGATGTCATGACCAGGATGAGGAGTATGACAAGGAGTTTGATGGTGTTCATACAAACACCAAGGAGAATTATGAGCTTAACCAACTAAAAATCTTGTGATTATTGAAGGTTGACTTTTAGAAAAAGCACTCTATTTCCGCCAGCGCTGAAGCTTTTAAGAAAAGCTTCACCAAAAGAGGTTATCTTCCTTCTCGAACTGGCGGCGAGTGAGAGGTGCACTATAAAATTCTCCCATAAAAAAGAGTTTGAGATTAAACCGGACTTTTTGAGAGGGTTCAACCTTACTCCCGGCGTCCAACGGACGCCTTTCTTGAGAGTGAACACCCGTCCAATCGTAGTCGTAAAGCAAACCAGCAGCAAAAATTACTCTGTTAAGATGCACGAAATATAAAACCAGCCTCATGAACAGTCCGGAATTATTCTGCCATCCGTTAAGGACGTTCGAACGATAGTGAGAACGGCGCTTTCGTCAGAAAGGGCTATTTGGGGGTGTGGGGGCGTTAGCCCCCCGGAGTTTTAGAGAAAAACGGGGTTGTGGGGCGTAGTCCCACCATGGGGGTTTGAGAGTACGGAACAAGCTTTAAGAAAGCTTGACCAAAAGTTTGTAGCTCTCTGCGTTGTCGCGTTTGGAAAAGTTTGGTTTTCTTTCTCTTGAGAATCTGTTTTTAATGGAGAACAACGAACAAAATGCCAAGCTTATCGAGGGGTTTACTTTCCTCTGACGCCCTTCGGGCGTCTTTTTAGGGTCAAACCCCCTTTACAATGAGCCTATAGAGAAGTTCTCACTCAAAACACTTGATTTTATTTAATTAGAAAACCCATCAAAACTCGCATTTCAAGAAAGAGCTACGAACCTTGATCAAACTTCGCGCAGGCGAAGTTTGTAACTGGCGGGCCCGGCGGGATTCGAACCCGCGACTACCGGCTCCGAAGGCCGGCGCCATGTCCCCTAGGCCACGGGCCCTCGGAAGTGTTTTAAGGAGCGGTAAAATAAAGCTTGCGGTGGTTGGAATGATGCTCCCGGACTGGAAAATCAGGAAGGAGATTCTCATCGAGCCCTTCAACGAAAAGTCCCTCCAGCCAGCAGGCTACGACCTGCGCGTTGGGAGGGAGGCGTACATAAACGGCGAGCTCATCGACGTCGAGAAAGAGGGCAGAATCGTAATCCCCCCCAAGACACACGCCCTCGTCCTCACCCTCGAGCGTGTGAAGCTCCCGGACGATGTGATGGGAGACATGAAGCTCAGGAGCAGCCTCGCGAGGGAGGGTCTTTTAGGATCCTTCGCCTGGGTCGACCCGGGCTGGGACGGCAACCTAACCCTGGCGCTCTTCAACACCTCGAAGGAGCCCGTTGAGCTCAAGTACGGGGAGAGATTCGTCCAGATAGGGTTTATACGCCTTGAGGGCCCAGCCAAGAACCCCTACCGGGGCAACTACCAGGGAAGCCAGCACCTGGTCCTCTCGAAGAGGAAGAAGTGATCTCCTCCATGAGACCATCTTTTTCTTATCCCCGGCGTTTCATCCCCGAACTTGAGCCAAGGCCCTTAACCAACACCATCTTTCAGCCACGCTTTTTTTCAAGGTGCACAAAAGCCCCTAAAAGGTGCCACCTGGATAAGCCCCCCGATGGCCCCCTATAGCCCGCCCACAAATTCAGGAGGAAAGTGGGTACTTGGACATAGCCATATCCCCGAGCTGGATGTATCTAAGGGTGCATCGGCCCGTAGACCCTCGGAAAAGGCCCCGTTTACCGAAAGGTTTATATATCTCCAATTCCTAAAAGAAAACCGAAAAGCCCTTTAAGGAGGTGTTGTGAATGGCCGAGCTTCCGATTGCCCCGATTGACAGGCTTATAAGGAAGGCCGGCGCTGAGAGGGTCAGCGAGGAGGCCGCCAAGGTCCTCGCCGAGTACCTCGAGGAGTACGCCATAGAGGTCGCCAAGAAGGCCGCCGCCTTCGCCAGGCACGCCGGCAGGAAGACCGTCAAGGCCGAGGACATCAAGCTTGCCATCAAGGCCTGAAGGCCTTCCTGGCTTCTTTTACTTCCCATTTCTGAACCGTTACCGTTTTAAGCCCCTTCTCCCGGCTTCAGACCATGCCGGAGATAGCCGTCAGGATGACCAAGCGCAACCACAACGCCTTCGTTCACCTCCTCGGCGCCCTGGAGAGCCAGGGCTTTGACCTGAGCGAGCTTCTGATAACCAGGGACTTCAACGAGATCCTGAAGGCCAGACCAAAGGTTGTGCTGTACTCATTCTTCACCGAGGAGATATGGGGCTCCCTGCCGGAGGAGGTCAGACTGCTGAAAGAGCGGGGAGCTCTTTTAGTGGCCGGCGGCTACCACGCGATAGCCATGCCCAGGCACACCCTCAATCAACTCGGCTTCGACATCGCGGTTATTGGTGAAGGCGAGGAGGTAATCTACCAGTTGCTCACGGTGCTGAAGAGGGAGGGATACAGAATCACGAGGGAGCTCCTGAACATCAGAGGGCTGGCATTCTACCTCAACGACGAGTTCGTCCTTACGGGCTTCGCCAAGGTTGAGGATTTCTGGCGCTTTCCGCCCTATCCCGAGAGCGTTCGCCTGATATCCCCCATCGAGATAACCCGCGGCTGTCCCTTCGGCTGCTACTACTGTCAGACACCTTACATCAAGGGGCTGAGGATGCGGCACAGGCCGATAGACCAGATCGTGAAGTACTCGAGAAGGATGAGGGACATGCGCTACATAACGCCGAACGCCTTCGCCTACGGCTCACCGGGGGCGATTCTAAAGCTCAACAAGCTCGAGGCCCTGCTCAAGGCCCTCCAGCCGCTGAGGAAAGAGGGCAGAAGGCTCTACTACGGCACCTTCCCGAGTGAGGTTCGCCCGGAGTTCGTCCTTCCGGAGACGCTGGAGCTCCTCATCGACTACGCCGACAACAGGAGGCTGGCGATAGGTGCCCAGAGCGGTGACGACGCGATGCTGAGGGCCATGCACAGGGTTCACAGGGTGGAGCACGTTAAGCAAGCGGTCGAGTACATGCTCGAGTACGGCTTCGAGCCGGTCGTTGACTTCATCGTCGGCCTACCAAACGAGAGCGAGGAGAGCCAGAGGAAGAGCATCGAGCTGATGAAGTGGATCATGGGGAAGGGCGGAAAGGTCCGCGCCCACTACTTCATGCCCCTGCCCGGGACGCCCTGGTCGAGGTGCAGACCGAGCCCACTGAGCCCAGAGATGAAGAGGTTCCTGGGCAGGATGGCGGCGAAGGGCAAGATAGAAGGGTCGTGGGGCAAGCAGATTGAACTCTCCAGAAAGCTCCGGAAGCTCATGGACGAGTTCTACGAGGAGCCGATGAGCCACACGGTTCCGGTCAGGAACGTCTGCTAGCGTTAGGATTTTATACTCCTTTTCCAATATTCGATCGGTGGGAAGATGTCGATATGGCTCGTCCCCGCGGTCTCGATCGGCCTATTCCTGGCTTTCTCATACCTTGCGTGGGGAGTGACAGGCCTCATCTCCGCGGCCATGCTTTCGGCGATAATTCTGCTCTCGACCTCGAGCCCAAGGCGGGCGGGAATAATCTTCTACTTCTTCATCGGCTTCCTTGCCGGCTTCGTGGTGGCGATAATAATAGGCGTCAAAACGAACGCAACCGGCTGGGAGTCGGCGGTTTTAGTCTCTCTACCGTTCATCGGGGCGTTGATAGCGTTGCTCTACGGGAGAAGGGGCAACTACATGAGCTGGCCCATCTTCGGCTTCAGGTATAAACTCTGAAGGTACGCCAATAAGCTTATAACCCCATTCTTTCGTTATCCAATCGACGGCGAAATGTACGCCGAAAACTATAAAAGATTCCTGGAGCTTATAGATAAACTGCGAGAGTTTGAGGGTGCCCTCATAGTTGAGGGCATGCGAGACGAGGTGGCTCTGAGGAATCTGGGGGTCAGGGCGGAGATAATAAGGCTCTCACGCCTGCCTTTAACCGAGGTTGCGCTCATCGCGTCATCGTATAAAGAGGTCATGATACTCACAGACTTCGACAGAAAGGGCGAGGAACTCGCAAGGAAGCTCCTCCGGTATCTGGAGGGCTATCCCTGCAGGGTCGATGCAGAGACGCGCAGGGAGCTAAAGGGACTCGTCAGGAAGGACATTAAAGGGGTGGAGGACCTCTACGGCCTCTACCTGAAGGTCATCTCCGTTTCTGACCCCCTTTCGGAGGGGATTCGATGAAGAGGAAGAAGACAGTGTTGCACCACATTTTGGCTGAGAAGCGGAAGTTTGAAAAACGGAAAGAGGGTGATGGTATGTCAGCCAAAGACGAGTTTGGAACGACCAAGTATGTAATCTACGCCGAGTTCGAGGCGAACGGAATTGTTGAAAGGCCCGACGTCGTCGGTGCTATTTTCGGACAGACTGAAGGTCTTCTCGGTGACGATCTTGATCTTAGGGAACTCCAGAAAACCGGAAGGATTGGGAGGATAAGAGTTGAGGTTCACACCAAGGCCGGAAAGACCTACGGAACGATAACCGTACCGTCGAGCCTCGACAGGGTCGAGACGGCGATCCTTGCCGCCGCCCTGGAAACGATAGACAGGGTTGGCCCGGCCGAGGCCAAGATAAAGGTACTCCGCATCGAGGACGTCAGGGCGACCAAGAGGAAGTACATCATAGAGAGGGCCAAGGAGATACTCGAGGGGCTCATGGAGCAGGAGATCCCCGAGACCCAGGAGCTCACCGAGGAGGTCAAGAAGGCAGTTCGCGCTAAGGAGCTCATAGAGTACGGCCCGGAGAAGCTCCCGGCAGGACCGCACGTGCCGTTCTCCGACTCGATCATAGTCGTTGAGGGAAGGGCCGACGTTCTTAACCTGCTCAAGCACGGGATAAAGAACGCCATAGCCGTTGAAGGAACCTCCGTTCCGGAGACGATAATCAAGCTCAGCAAGGAGCGCATCGTTACCGCCTTCACCGACGGCGACCGCGGTGGAGAGCTCATCCTCAAGGAGCTCCTTCAGGTGGCGGATGTTGACTACGTGGCAAGGGCACCGGAGGGCAAGGAAGTTGAGGAGCTCACCAAGAAGGAGATAGTCAAGTCCCTCAGGAGCAAGGTCCCGGCCGAGCAGGTCATAACCGAGATATTCTACAAGGGCAGGAACTTCTACGACGTCATCAAGGAGAAGGAGAAAGCGAAGGCCCGCGAGGAGAAGAAGGAGGAGAAAAAGCCCACTCCCGCGCCGGCTTCAGCCCCGGCACATGGCCCCGCACAGAGGCACGTTGAGGAGAGGAAGCCCGAGCCCAGGAAGGAGGAGAAGATAATAAGACCCATCCAGCAGCCGAAGCCGAGCGAGCTCGAGGAGTTCGGGAGCTTCATCGAGAAGGTCAAGAGCTCCAAGGAGTCGATGGCACTCCTCCTCGACAAGGATAAGAACGTCGTCGCCGAGATACCCGTCAGGGAGCTCACCAACCAGCTCAAGGAGCGCAAGGACGTCTATGCCGTCGTCTTCAACGGCGTCATAACCCAGAGGCTCATAGACACCGTCAGCGAGAGCGGGGTTAAGTACCTCGTGGGCGCGAGGAAGTACAACGTCGTCCGCAGGCCGATAAACCTCAAGATAGTCACCTTCGCGGAGTGAGCTCCGCACCCCTTTTCTCCCAATTTCTGAGGACTAACTTTATAACCGCTCCCTCCATTCTCCCACCGGTGAGGAGAATGAACGTGGAGGAACTCATACTGAAGTACGCGCTCATCAATGCCTACACCCACAAGGGGAAGGCGAACTCGAAGGCGGTTATCGGTAAGGTTCTCGGTGAGAACCCCGAGCTGAGGCCCAAGGCAAAGGAGATAATCCCGCTTGTGAACGAGGTCGTCGAGAGGGTGAACTCCCTGAGCATCGAGGAGCAGGAGGCAAAGCTCCGCGAGATTTACCCCGAGTTCTTTGAGGAGAAGAAGACCAAGAAGGAAGAAAAGAAGGGCCTCCCACCGCTCCCGAAGGCGGAGAAGGGGAAAGTGGTTACCCGATTCGCACCGAACCCCGATGGAGCGTTCCACCTTGGGAACGCCCGCGCGGCAATCCTGAGCCACGAGTACGCGAGGCTCTACGGCGGCAAGTTCATCCTCCGCTTCGATGACACCGACCCCAAGGTAAAGAGGCCGGAGCCGAAGTTCTACGAGTGGATAAAGGAGGACCTCGACTGGCTCGGCTTCAAGGTGGACGAGGTTCACATAGCCAGCGACAGGCTGGAGATATACTATAAGTACGCGGAGGAGCTCATAAAGGGCGGGAAGGCCTACGTCTGCACCTGCCCGCCCGAGAAGTTCCGCGAGTTAAGGGACAAGGGAATCGCCTGCCCCCACAGGGATGAGCCCGTGGAGGTTCAGCTCGAGCGCTGGAGGAAGATGCTGAACGGCGAGTACAAGGAGGGTGAAGCGGTCGTCAGGATAAAGACCGACCTGAACCATCCAAATCCAGCGGTTAGGGACTGGCCGGCCCTGAGGATAATCGACGACCCCGACCACCCGCGCGTCGGCGACAAGTACCGCGTCTGGCCGCTCTACAACTTCGCCTCGGCCATAGACGACCACGAGCTGGGCGTTACCCACATATTCCGCGGACAGGAGCACGCCGAGAACGAGACGAGGCAGCGCTACATCTACGACTACTTCGGCTGGGAATACCCGGTCACGGTGCACCACGGAAGGCTGAGCATAGAGGGCGTTATCCTCAGCAAGTCCAAGACGAGGAAGGGCATCGAGGAGGGCAAGTATCTCGGCTGGGACGACCCGCGCCTGGGAACGATTCGCGCTTTAAGGAGGCGCGGCATAAGGCCCGAGGCCATAAGGGAGCTCATCATAGAGGTCGGCCTCAAGAGGAGCGACACCACGATAAGCTGGGACAACCTCGCGGCGATAAACAGGCGCATAGTCGAACCGATAGCGAACCGCTACTTCTTCGTCGCCGACCCGGTTCCGATGTACATAGAAGGGGCCAAGGAGTTCACAGCCGAGATACCGCTCCACCCGGACCACCCGGAGAGGGGCGTTAGGAGGCTCAAGTTCGAGCCGGGCAAGCCGGTGTACGTTTCGAAGGACGACATGGAGCTGTTCAAGCCGGGAAGCTTCGTCCGCCTGAAGGACCTCTTCAACGTCGAGATAATCGAGGTCTCGGAGGAGGGCATAAAAGCGAGGTTCCACAGCATCGACTACGAGATAGCAAGGGAGAACCGCTGGAGGATGGTGCACTGGGTCACCGATGGCAGGCCCTGTGAGGTCCTTGTCCCCGAGGGGGACGAACTGCTCGTGAGGAGGGGCCTCCTGGAGAGCGATGTCGAAGTCAAGGTCGACGACATCGTCCAGTTCGAGCGCTTCGGCTTCGTCAGGATCGACGAAGTTGGAGAGAAGGTCGTGGCGATATTCGCCCACAAGTGAGCTTTCCCTGCTTTTCTATCCCATTTTCAAAAACCGAAAAAAGAAGAGAGCTCAGGCGGCCTTCTGGGGAACCAGGCTGTCCCCGAGGAGGCCAAAGAGGATTATGATCGCCGCCAGGATTCCGGAGACTATGTACACTCCGCCGGCCTTGAACACGCCGAAGAACGCGTAGAGGCCGCCCACCGCCAGGATAAGTGCGCTTATTGCAACGACTGCCATTGCCGGGGCCGAGAGCTTCTCCTTTGAGGACACCACTGGATAGAGCTCGTATATGGCCGTGAAGAAGGTGGCCACGACGACGGCCTTGAGCACCATGTCGGCTATCGTCGGAGGGGAGTCGAAGATGCCTATCAGGAGGGAGACCCCGATGAGGTATGTGGCCGCCTTCGTTCTGCCGATTCCTATCATGGACTCAATTATCTGGAGGCCGACCTCCGCCGTTGGGAGCAGACTTGTAAAGCCAGCGAAGAACGCCGAGATGCCTATGAGGGCCAGCAGGATCGGGTAGTCCGCCAGTATGTCGGGCAGGTCCCCAAGCATCTGAATGGCACCCTCTTCGCCACCGTAAACGTACTCCAGGAGCCTGTCCGGGGTGGTCGGTGCTATCGCGTAGACGACTATCACCGTGGAGAGGACACCGATGAGCAGCTGAATCAGAATTCCGGTACCGATGATGACCTTGGTGTTGAAGCGCTCGTTGATGAAGCTACCGAGCATCAGGTAGAAGGCAAATCCAAGGCCGACTCCATAGATGGCCCTCTCCGCCGCGGCCTTTATCATGGCAAGGCTTATCCCGTGCCTGGCAACCATCATGTGCTTGGCCATGCCCAGGAACGCGGCGTTCTCGGGTATCTGGGCCTTGAAGGCTATTGCGGTCAGGAGGACCGCCACGACGAAGAACACCGAGCCGAGGGCCATTATGGCGAAGGTCTTCTCCTTGGCCCTGGTGAGTATCAGGAAGATGATGGCGAACATTATGATCTTTGCTATGAGCCTTGCCACTGTGCCCGTTCCAAGGACCGGGGAGAGTATCGAGAGCATCGTGTTGGCCGTGTAGTACGAGAGGAACATCGCTACGACGGCGAATATCGAGAGTATCATCGCCGGCCTGTTGGAGACCTTGTTGTAGAGCTCGACGAAGTAGTAACCGGACTTCATGACGGTCTCGGCCTCGAGCACTGCCACGTACGTCAGCACCGCGAGGAAGAGCACGTAGACTACCATGCCGGTTATGCCGTACTGGAGCCAGAACTGCGGGAACAGGCCAATGCTTCCGACACCGGTGGCGAAACCGGCGACCAAGAATATCAGGTATATGGTCCACTTCTTTATCTCGTCCATGATTCCACCTCCAGGGGTTTTTGCCGAAATTTACAATGAACGCTTCAGGTTAAAAATATGTCCCCTCACGAGGGAAAGTCCAAAAGTTCCAACGGGTATTCTGAGGCACATATCGGTGCAGGGATGAAACAAAAAGGAAAGTCTCAGTCAAGGCTCCACCATTTGACGAGGCCGAGCAGGAACCTGTGCGGCAGTTTCTCGTGGTGCGGGTAAACCCTGAGGGCGTAGTGCCAGCATGGGTCGCCGAGGTGCCTGAGGGCGTTGCCCTCGTAGGTGTAGGCCCACCTACCGCCGCCCAGCTCCTCCGGGTGCCTCATCTCTATGATGTGGGGCCTCTCGACGTTGTAGCCCTCCGCTCTCACCCCGTAGTAGAGCTCGACCCTGACGTCCTCCGGCTTGAGGCCGTCGAGGTAAACGACAGCCTCGATCCTCCTGCCGTCCTCGCCCACCCTAACGTCCTCGAACTTAACCACGTCCCAGGATGCCGTTACCCTGTCCTTCCACGCCGCTATCTCCTTGGCTCCACGGTAGCCCTCTCTCGTCAGCCAGATGTGGTTGCTCATGGCCTTCGAGTAAAACCTGTCCATGTACTCCTTGACCATCCTGTGGGTGCTGAAGCGAGGCGCGATGCTCTTTATGCTCTCCTTCATCATGTAAATCCACTTCTCGCGGTTGCCGTAGTAGGTCGGGATTATCTCCCTCTCGAGGAGCTCGTAGAGGGACTGGGCGTCCTTCGCGTCGTCGGCCTCCATCTCCGGCTCGGTGCTCTCCTCGCCTATGACCCAGCCGTTCTTGCCGTTGTAGCCCTCGACCCACCAGCCGTCGAATATACTCGCGTTGAGAACTCCGTTGAGGCCGGCCTTCATGCCGCTGGTACCGCTCGCCTCCATCGGCCTGCGCGGGTTGTTGAGCCACACGTCAACGCCAGCCACCATCAGCCGCGCGCTTCCCATGTCGTAGTTCTCCATGACGAATATCTTGCCCCTGAACTCGGGCATCTGACTGACCTCGTAGACGCGCCTCAGGAACTCCTTTCCAGCCTCGTCGCGCGGGTGGGCCTTTCCACCGAACACGAGGTAGACCGGCCTCTCGGGGTCGTTGAGGAGCCTCCTGAGCCTCTCAAGGTCCGTGAAGAGAAGCGTTGCCCTCTTGTAGGTGGCGAAGCGCCTGGCGAAGCCTATTATCAGGGCGTTCTCGTCGATGTTCGGCAGCGGGTCGTCGGTCCCAAGACGCTGGTTCCTGAGGAGAACCTTCCGCCTGAGGAGCTCGATGAACTGCCTCTTCGCCTCGAGGTGGGCTTCCCAGAGTTCCTCGTCCGGAATCCTCTCGACGGCGTACCAGATGCCCTCCAGGTTTGTGTGGTCGCGCCAGACCCTGCCAATATAGCGGTCGAAGAGCTTCCTCATCTCGTTGTGAACCCAGGTCATGGTGTGGACGCCGTTGGTTATGCCCTCAATGGGAATCTCGTCGATCGGAACGTCCGGCCAGAGATCCTTCCACATGCGCTTGCTTACCTCCGCGTGGAGCTGGCTCACGCCGTTGACATAGCTCGATGTCCTTATGGCCAGAAGCGTCATGTTGAGCTGGTCGCCCTCGCGGCCGAGCTCGAGGAGTTCGTCCCTTCCCGCCAGGAACCCGGAGAGCCTCTTTCTGACCTCCTCAATCGGGAACCTGTCGTGGCCCGCCGGGACAGGTGTGTGGGTGGTGAAGATGGTCGTCCCCCGGACGATGCTCAAGGCTTCCGTGAAGGTCAGCCCCTCCTCCATGTACCAGGCCATCCTCTGGAGGTTCGCGAAGGCGGGATGCCCCTCGTTGAGGTGGACTACGCCAGGCTCAATGCCCAGCGCCTTGAGCAGTCTCATTCCACCGATTCCGAGGAGTATCTCCTGCTTTATGCGCTTGTCCATCTCAGCGTTGTAGAGGTAGTCGCAGATCGTCCTGTCGTCGGCGCTGTTCTCGGGCACATCGGTGTCGAGGAGGTATATCCTGACGCGCCCGACCCTGACCTCGAAGGCCCTCGCGTAGACGGTTCTGTCCTCGATTGGAACCTCTACGAGGAGCGGCTTTCCGTCATTTCCGAGGACGGGCTGTATCGGCATCTCCTCGGGCCTGTACTCGGGGAATATCTCCCTCTGTTTTCCGTCCTTGTCTATCTCCTGCCTGAAGTAGCCGTGCTTGTAGAGAAGGCCGACGGCTATGAAGGGCAGTCCAAGGTCGCTGGCGGTTTTAACGTGGTCTCCGGCGAGGATTCCCAGTCCGCCGGAGTAGATTGGCAGGCTCCTGCTTATGCCGTACTCCATGCACAGGTAGACTATCGGCCTGTCCCACTTCGGGTAGTTGGTCGAGAACCAGGTGGAGTCGGGGTTCATGTAGGCATCGAACTGGTCCATCACCAGCTCGTAGAGGTTCATGAAATCGTCATCGCGGAGGAGCTCCCTGAAGCGGCTCTCGGGGGTATCAAGAAGGAGTTTAACCGGGTTCTTGTGCTCCCTCCAGAGCTCCGGGTCGATCCTCTCCCAGAGCTTGGTGGCGCGTCTGTTCCAGCTCCACCAGTAGTTGTAAGCCAGGTCCGCCAGTCCCTTGAGGGGATGGGGAAGCTTCTCCCTGATTGTATCACAGGTGCAGGTATCGAGCTCAGCCATGGCAACCACCTTATATCATCGTGGGTGATACTTAATCATCGACGGCCTTAAAAAGTCTTGCCGCTCGTCAGATGCCGAAAGGGAAAATAGAAGAGAGCAGTCAGGCCCCCTCAAAGGCAAAGGGGCTGATGTAATCACCGTACTTCTCCCTGGCCTCAAGCAGGCGCTTCCTCTCCTCCTCGAGAACCTGGAACAGCTCCCCGGGGACGTTGTCGAGCTTTCCGTATATCTCCTCTATGCGGTCTATCTTGGCGAGCAGCTCCGGAACCCTTATCGTGAACTGCTTCTCGTAGGCCTCCCTCGTGTACTCCTTGTTCAGGACCTCCATGAAGAGCCTCCTCAGGTCCTCGTACTTCGGTATGTAGCCTATTGGGGTCTCTATGGCATCGACGTCGCCGTGGACCCTTAACTCCATCCACTTGAGCCAGACGCCCTTGTCGAGCTTGTGGTTGAGCCAGTTGCCGTCCTCATCGCGGAGGAAGTAGTTGACGGCGAATATCTTGGGGGTCTTCCTAACGCGCTTCTCGAAGTCGAGGTAGTTCCTTATGTAGTCACCGAGGTGGACGCTCATGAAGTCGAGGATGGCCATCGGGTTGAAGACCCTGACTCCCTCCTTGCCAAGCGTAGCGGCCGTCGTCTCGCTCTCAAGGGAAGCGCCCATCGTTATGACCCCGTGCCTCCAGTCGAAGGCCTCCCTCACTGGCGGCCAGGTGTCGGCATCCCTGCCGCCGAATATCATGCCGCCGACTTCAACGCCGCACGGGTTCTCAAGGGCTTCCAAATCGGCGTTGGGGAAGTGCTCGAGCGAGACTGTGAAGCGCGCGTTCTTGTGGCTCGGCGGTATCTCGTTGCCCTCCTCATCCTTCTTGCCCTTCCACCACTTTCCGCTGTGGTTCTCACCCTCATCCGGAATCGGGACGCCCATGTCGTTCCAGTAGGGCTTGCCGTCCTTGACGAGGACGTTCGAGAAGATTATCTCGACCGGCGAGTGGAGTATCTGCCATATTATCGGGTCGTCCTCCGGGTTGACGCCCTGGATGATGCCGAAGACACCCTTCTCAACGTTCGCCCCCCTCGCAACCCCATTGACGGGGAGGATGAAGGTCAAATCGTCGCCGACTATGTTCTCCCAGCTTATCATGGCCGTTGAGGTTTTTCCGCACATGCTCGGATAGGCACCGGTGAAGTAGGTCTTCCTTCCGTTGGGGCCGTTGACGCGCATCAGGAACATGTGCTCACTGAGCCAGCCCTCCTCAACGGCCCTCTTGATGGTGAGGCGGAAGGCCAGCTTCTTGAGGCCTATGGTATTGCCTCCGTACTGGGTGTTGACGGAGTAAACAGTCTCGTCCTCGAGGTCGATGTAAATCCTCCTCTTATCGAGGTTCCTGCTCGTCTTCCTCTCGTCGAGCTCGCCAGCTGAGTGGACGAAGCGGAAGAATCTGGCCTGCCTTCCTAACCTCTTGAACTCCTCGTAGCCCTTCCTGTAGAGGATGAACTCGGAGTGGGCCACGTAGGCCGAATCGGTGAGCTGAACGGCGGGAATGGTGAATATTGAGTTCTTTGGCCCGAGGGTGAAGAAGCAGACGAAGAGCTCCTTGCCCCTCATAACGCCCTTCATGAGCTCGCGTATCTCCTTCAGGCCCTCTTCCCTGTCTTTGGTGTTGATGTAGGGGAGCTTCCTTCCCCCGGGGGTTAATATAGCAGTGTTGGCCTTGTCCCTGGCCTGGTCGTAGTAGTTGTCGTAGTGGACGGTGTGGTTGAGGGTTTCCAGCATCCTCTCCTCGCCGTAATAGAGGGCCTTCCAGCGGACGTAGAGTTCGTCCTCCTCGCTGTCCGTGCAGACGAAGACCTTATCCGGCTCGAGCCACTCAATCCATTCCGCAAGAAACGCGTGCAGTTCCGGGTTGTCTATCGCCTTTATCTTTTCAAACTGCTCTTTATCGAGGAGCTTCTCAAGCCTTTCAAGGGGCTCCATGTTATCGCCTCCGGGAAAAGTTGAGCGATGCCTTAAAATAGTTTGTCGAGTAACTAAGTACGTTGATGCATCGATGAGTTCAGTAATGATGGCATCGCAAAGTATATTAACTGGGAGTGATACATTGGGGTGGTGCCCGTAATGAAGGCCGTTGTGCTCGCAGGAGGCAGGGGTACGAGGCTGCTCCCCCTGACCGTCTACAGACCCAAACCGATGATACCATTCTTCAACCGGCCGCTTATGGAGTACGCCATCCAGAGCCTCGTCAAGGCGGGCGTCGATGAGGTCTACGTCCTAGTGGGCTACCTGAAGGAGCGCATAATGGACTACTTCGGGGACGGGAGCAGGTGGGGAGTCGAGATACACTACTCGAACGGGGACAACATAAAGCTCGGAACCGCTGGAGCCACCAAGAAGGTTGTGAAGCACATGGACGATACCTTTTTCGTCGTCTCCAGCGATGTCCTGACGAACCTCGACCTCAAGGCACTCTACGAGTACCACCGCTCGAAGGGGGCCCTCGCGACGATAGCGCTCTCGCAGGTGGAAGACCCGACCCAGTACGGCATAGCGATAATCGACAACGAGGGCAGAATCCTGCGCTTCAAGGAGAAGCCGAAGCCAGAGGAAGCCTTCAGCAACCTCGTCAACGCCGGCATCTACGTCTTCGAGCCGGAGGCCTTTGACCTCGTCCCCAGGGCCAGGAACTTCGACTTCTCCAAGGACCTCTTCCCGCGGATGCTGGAGAACGACCTGCCCCTCTACGGTTTTCCCTTCAGCGAATACTGGAACGACGTCGGGAGGCCCTCGAGCTTCCTGCAGGCCACCGAAGACGTCTTCCTCGGAAGGCTGCTCCTACCCGGGCTGAGGACCGAGAGCCTGAAGGGCAACCTCGAGTACGGCGGGGCAATCGTCACCGGCAGGAGATGCGTCCTGAGGCGGCCGGAGGTTAGGGGCTTCGCGGTTCTCGGCGATGACGTCGAAATAGGCCGAAACGTTAAAATAGAGCGTTCGGTGATATTTTCAGGCACCACCATAGGGGACGGTGCCGAGATCAGGGAGGCTATAATAGGGGAAAACGTCCAGATTGGAAAGGGCGTTGTGATCCAGCCCGGAAGCGTCATAGGCGACAACACGCTCATCGAGGACTTCAGCAAGATCGGCTCCAACGTCAAGATATGGGTGGAGTCGAGGATTGGAAAGGAGAGTATAGTACTGCCTGACTGAGGTGGTGGAAATGGAGGTATACTATTCCCCGAGGTTCAACCCGGAGGAGCTGGCCCTCCTTGGAAGGGCCATAGGGACCATATCCCACGGCACGATAATAGTCGGAAGGGACGGCAGGGCTATATCGAGGTACGGAAAGAGAGCCATGGTTGTGGGAATCGTCAGCACGGGCTCGACAATAATGGACGTCCGCCTCATCCCCCTCATAGCCCTCAAGGACTTCGCCCACAGGAAGGGCCTCCCGCTGGCGTACGTCTACTACTACAACGGCGTCCGCGTCTACGTCAGCGGCATCGACAGCGACGAGATAAACGCAATACTCGAGAGCAGGAGCTTCATAGAGGCCCATCCGAACGACATAGGCGCGACGGTCTACTACCCCAACGCCCTCGACGACTTCCTCCACGAGGTCTTCAAGCACTACAACTTCCACGTTGAGGGTAAGGCCCTCGTCGATGCCATGAACACCCCCGCGGTGCTCTTCTTCCCGCGCATGAGCGACCACTTCGGCTTCGAGGCCGAGCTCATCAACGACATGATGACCAGCTATCTACCGCCAAAACCAAAGGAGGTCTTCCTCCACAAGCTGAGCAAGGGGGACTACGACTTTGGCCTGCGCTTCAGGCCCGACGGGATGGTGGAGTTCTACAGGGGAGGAGAGGAACTCGAGTTCGGAAGCATGTGGAGGCTCCTCGACCACATGAAGAAGAACCTTTGATTTTTGGGGTTCCTTTTAAACCCCCTAAAAATCTTTAGTGAAAAGCGTTAAAAGGGCAGGCTCCACTATAATCCCCCGTTCATTTTGGAGGTGGCACCTGTGGGAATGTTCATTGTTATCGAAGGAATCGATGGCGCCGGTAAATCAACACAGGCGAAGCTTCTCGCCGAATGGTTCGAGGAAAGGGGGCACGAAGTAGTCCTGACGAAGGAACCCACCGACACGGCCTTTGGAAAGCTCATCCGAAAGCTCGTCCTCACCGGCGGCAAGGAGGGCATAATAGACGGTGCCAGGATAAGTCACGAGGCCGAGGCGCTCCTGTTCGCCGCCGACAGGGCAGAGCACGTGGCGAAGCTCATCAAGCCCTCTGTGGAAGCGGGTAAAATCGTGATATCGGACCGGTACTTCTACTCATCGCTCGCCTATCAGTGGGCGAGGGGTCTCGACCTGGAGTGGCTTATCGACCTTAACAGATTCGCAATAAGGCCCGATCTCGTGATACTTCTCGATCTGCCCGTTAAGGAGAGCATGAAGCGCATAAACGGGCGGAGCATAAAGACGGAGTTCGACAAGATAGCCGAGCTCCAGAAGAGGGTGCGCGAGAACTACCTCAAGCTAGCGGAGCGCTTCCCGGAGATGAGAATTGTAAACGCCCTCGCGAGCGTCGAGGACATCCACAACGACATAGTCGCACTCGTGGAGCACGAGCTTCTGAAAAAGTGAGCCGGTTTGGGGTCAGCCAGTGCCAGTCTCTTCATCCGGTAGCGAATCAGACCGGTAAACGCTCTTCATCCCCCTTCTCCCTTCGGCGGTTGCTTTTTAAAAGGTTCTCCCAAAATTCTCCCGGCCGATGACGAGCGTTAGCCACGCTGAGCGGTGAGGAGAAGAGGGTTAGCCGAGGCCGTCTCATGGATTCCGTTTTTCATGGGTCTTCAGAAAGCCCAGAAACCCCCTCAAAAACTCCAGCCCGGCCCCGTTGTTAACCGCTTTGGGGTGGATGGAGAGGAAGAACGTTCCCTTTGTATCCCTGTAGCTCGTTCTGGCGCTCTCCAGCTGGTAGTCGAGCAGGGGATGCGGGAGATACCAAGTGTATTCGCGGTTGATTATCGGCCAAATCGTGCCGTTCGGGAGGTAGATGAAGTCCTCCCCGATGACGGTGAGGTTGTGGGAGAGGAGGACATCCAGAGCATCCCCGGACAGCGCGTACCTCGGCGGGATGAAGTATCCGGGCACGAAACCTGCATCCCCGAGCTCCCCCAGGCCCATTTCAAGCCTCCTACCAGCCTCGTCCCTCTCGCAGTCGAATTCCCTTCCGATGTGGTCGTAGCCGTGGAGCTCGATGTGGTAACCCTCGCTGCTCAGGTTTCTCAGGAAGGCCACGAACTCCGGGTGGTTCCCTATCGGCTCCCCACCGCCGTGGTTGGGTATCACGAAGAGGTACGTCTCGTTCTGGAGGCCGTAGCCGTCTATTATGTCCGTTATCTCCCGGAGCTGGGGCAGGTAGCCAGGGCTGACGTCGTGGATCAGGATCGCGAAGTGGCCGAATTCCGGAAGGTAAGCCGGCCTGCCCAGGGAGGAGGTCGAAACTGAAACCAGAACTACCACCGCAAGTGCGAGGATAAGGGAGGGTTTTCTCATCAGCTCAAAATGGAAGAAAGGGCGTAAAAAGCTTTCTCAGAGGTATTTCCTGAGGAACCCGCCAACCTTCGACTTCCACTCCTGCGGATGGAACTTCAAGGTTCTCACATGTGCCGCATCGGTAACCCAGAGCTCGACGTCGGGGTTTATCCTTCTGTTGCGCTCGTAGAACTCCCTAACCTCCTCGACCTTCACAAGCGGGTCTTTTTCGCCGGCTATGAGGAGGAGCGGCTTCCTCACGCTATCGGCGTATTCTATCGGATGAACCTCCTTTCCCCCGCTGAAGAGCTTCGTGAAGGGGTTGACGAAGACGTAGAGCCATTCAGGCAGCTTGGCAAAGTACTTGAGACCCCTCGCACCGGTCTTATCGAGGTGCATCGGTGGGCTGTCCGCGACGCCGCAGCAGACCCCGTTAATCTCCGCGAGGGAGCGTATCGTCAGCATCGCACCCATCGAGAAGCCAACCAGCCCGATTCGCTTCGCCTCTTCCGGCCGGTTCTCCCTCAGCCACCTCACGGCCGCTCTAACGTCCGCTATCTCCTTATCCCCCACTGTGGTGTAGTTTCCCTCACTCTTTCCATGCGCCCTGAAATCGAAGACGAAGACGTTGTAGCCCTCTTTGAGGAGGAACTCGACAGTGGGCTTCATATAGAGCTCGTACCACCTGCTTGCCGTGTAGCCGTGGAGAGGAATGACCGTTTTATCGCTCCCGTTCGGAACCCACCAGCCGCTGAGCTTCAGCCCATCCTCGGTCTCAAAGCTCACGTCCTCATAGTCAAAGCCGAGGTCTTTTGGAGTCCAGTCTCCAACGAGCCTCGGCGGCTTCACCATCTTATAACCCACGAAAGCCGCAAATGCCAGGAACGCCACGATAAGAAGTGCAATGATCGACAGTATCATACGCCATCCCCCTATCTCTCAGTCCAGCTGGAAAAATTGAAAGGTGGCATTCAACCCCTCCCGGCCTCCAGGTTCTTCATGGCCCATATCATCGGCATCGCCAGGAGAACCATTATCGCGCCGATGGGGAAGAGCACCTTGTAGTTTCCGCCGGCGAGGTCGACTATTGCCCCGCCCACGACTCCGGCGAGGAGAACCGGGAGCGAGCGGGTCGCCTCGAAGAAGCCGTAGTAGCGCCCTGTGAAGGCCTCCCTCTCAAACTTCGTGAGGAGGTCGCCGATTACAGGGTAGGATGCCGCCATCAGGATTCCCCAGCCGATTCCGGCTATTCCGAGGGCGATTACTATCTCGGTCTGGCTGTGGATGAACCAGCCCCAGAGCTGGGGCAGGGCGAAGATGACCCCGCCGAGGATTATGCTCAGCCTCCTCCCGAGCCTGTCGTAGATTATGCCTCCCGGGAGCGCCCCTATGAGCACCGTCACGTTGAACAGGGCCATGAGGTATAGGCCGAGGGAAGTGACAGCTTTTATGCTCTCCTCGTCGGCGGAGCCGTGGAGGATGTAAGCCAGAATTCCGTAGAGGAACATGGCTATGAACTCGAAGCTCATCCACCAGAGGGTCTGCGCCGAGTAGAACTTGAGGAAGTCGCGGTTCTCGACTATGCTCTTGAGGTAGTCCCAGAGGCCCTCCTCTTCCTCCACCTCCGGCGCCTTGGGTTCCCTGACGATGAAGTAGACAAAGAGGGCGGCCCCGATGAGGAAGAGGGCGGTGACTATGAAGGGCACCTTGAGGTACGGCGTCTGGGCCAGCGCCTTTATCCCCTCACTCTCCCCAGTCTCGGCAACGGCCCTGGCTATGAGGAAGCCGGCCAGGCCGAAGAGGAAGAGGTTGCCCGCCCACTCGAGGAGCGTAATCACCCCGCTCGCCTTCCCACGGTGACCGCTCTCAACCGTGTCCGGCATCAAAGCGCGGTACTGGGCCGTGTAGGTGTGCATGGCGAAGTAGAAGAAGCCCAGAGCTAAGGCGAAGCCCCAGAGCGGGACGTTCATCACGTAGGCGGTGTAGATGAGCAACGCCGCTATTCCGGCCATAATGCCGCCGACCATGATGAAGGGCCTCCTCCTGCCGTGTCCCGACCTGAGGGTATCGCTGTAATAGCCGAACAGAACGGGTATGAACAGACCGATGAGACCCTCGACGGCCAGTATGGTTCCCTTAACGAAGGCGGAACCGGTGTAACTCGAGAGCAGGGGGAAGGACAAACCCTTGTTCAGCGCCCAGCCGACGCTCCTGCTGAAGCCGAGCAAAGCGAGGCCGAGCACCACACCCCAGCTGAATCCCTTTCTCTCCATTGTTTCACCCCCATATTTTGCCGTGAATCTGTCAAAAAGACGTTTTTACGTTTTCGGTTCAAATGACAAAAATAAAGGAAAGGTCAGTCCATGTCAGGGACGTAGTCCAGGATGTCCCCCTTCTTCCTCACAATGTCCCCGCGCCTGACGAACTGCATCGCTATCGCCGCCAGCACGAAGAAGGCCGTCGCAAAGGGAAGTAGCGTCCTGTAGCCCACCACGTCGAGGAAGGCCCCGGCCAGTGGAGGTGCGACGAGGTTCGCCGCCTGGCTGAAGAAGTAGTAGAGCCCGGTGTAGCCTCCGAGCTTCTCCTCCGTCGTCATGTCAACGACCATTGGCAGGGAGTTCACGTTGACCATTGCCCAGCCCATTCCGCCGACGAAGAAGAGCCCCATGAAGGTCATGACGACGGGGTCCGTGAGGGAACTCGAGGCCGGTTTTGAACCCTCGCCGACGAGGTAGGCGCCGAGCATTATTCCAATAATGATTATGAGGCCGAGTGTTATCGTCTTCCTCCTTCCGAAGCGGCCACCGATGAAACCAGCAGGGATAGCGAAGATCATGAAGCTAAGGCTGAAGACTCCGAGCATGAAGGCACCCGTGCTCTCCTCGATGCCGAGGTAGTACTTGGCGTAGCTCGTGAAGAAGGTCTCCAGCGAGTTGAAGGCGACGAACCAGAGGAATATGGCCAGCAGTATGGCGAGTAAGCTCCTCTCGTGGCTGGCGAAGACGTCCTTGAGGTTCTCCTTGAGTTCGCCGAAGCTCTTGTGAGACGTTTCTGCCAGGAGCTTCCTCAGGCTTATCTTCTTCCCCGGGACGCGGTACTCCTCGGGCTCCGGAACCGCGAGGACCACCAGCAGGTTGGCGAGGAGCATTATGGCGGCACCGAAGTAGAAGGGGTAGGCGTAGTTAATGTCGTAGAGAACCTTCCCCCCGAAGTAGGCGAGCAGAGCACCGAGGCCGCCCATGAAGTTGATTATTCCGTTGGCCTGGCTCCTCTTTTCACTGAGTGTTATATCCGGCATGAAGGCTATAACCGGAGACCTGAAGAGCGCCATGAAGAAGTTCATGAAAACTATCGTCCCCATGAAGAGGGCGAGGTTCCCGTGGCTCCTCGCTACCGGGATTAACGCGAACATTATGGCGGCGGAGGGGGCACCGAGCAGGATGTAGGGCTTTCTCCTCCCGATTCTCGTCCGCGTCATGTCACTGAGCGCGCCGAGGAAGGGGAGCAGCAGGACGGCGAAAAGATTGTCGATGGTCATGATGAAGCCCGTGACGGTCTTGCTGAGGTGGAAGGTGTCCTGCAGGAATATCGGTATGTAGGCGTTGTAGAGGGCCCAGATAATGCTTATACCGAAGAAACCGAAACCGAGCAGAAATATCCTCGAGTATTTAAACTCCACACTTTCACCCCCAATTCGATATTACGGGTTAGAGCGGTATGGGAATTTGGTGGCGGAAGCTTTTAAGGGTTGTCAGCCCATTTCTGAACGGTGTGAGGGGGGACATCTGTGGACAGTGAAAAGGTTTTCATACTCGGCCACAGGGGCGTCAAGGGGCCGCTTGAGAACACCCTTCCGGCCTTCAGGAGGGCCCTAAGGTACGCCGACGGGATAGAGTTTGACGTTCGCCTGACCCGCGATGGAAAGCTCATAACCCACCACGACCCGGGCTTCTACGCCAACGGCTCCTTCCACCCCGTCGGGGAGCTCAGCCTTGGGGAGCTGAGGAGGCTGCACCCGAGGGGAAGGCTAATCCCCACGGTGGACAGAGTGCTCAGCGAGTTCAGGAAAGCCATCTTCAACGCCGACGTGAAGGAAGTCCGGGCCGTGGAACCCCTCCTGAGGGCCGTTGAGTCATCGGGCCTCCTTGACAGAACCGTGTTCTCCTCCGAAAACCCCCGGATCGTTGAGGCCCTCCTCCAGGAGTGTCCCGACTGCATGGTGGGGTTCTCAATAACTGGCTATGGGGCCGTTTTCAGGATACCAAAATTCAGGGGCCTTTACTCCGTCCATGTCCCAGTGGATGCCGTTTCTTACGTCGGCTATCACACCCTCCTCACGCTCCTCAGGGCCCTGCGGAAGAGGGGCCTGAGGGTGTACCTCTGGAACTACCGGATGAACGAGCTGGAGTGGCTGCCGAGGCTCTGGCACGTTGCCAATGCCCTGATCTCGGACGACCCCGCGAGAGTGAAGAAAAGTTTTTACGGGTAGCCCCTACTCTCCTAGGGCGATACCTATGGCAGGCTGGGAGTCGAATAGGGTGATCGTTCTGGGCCACAGGGGTTACTCCTCCAAATATCCAGAGAACAGCCTTCTGGCCTTCAGGAGGGCCGTTGAGGCCGGGGCGGATGGTGTTGAGCTCGACGTCTGGCTCAGCAGGGACGGAAGGGTTGTGATAATGCACGACGAGACCATAGACAGGACGAGCAACATGAGCGGAAGGCAGAAGGACATGACGCTGGAGGAGCTAAAGCAGGCCGACATCGGGATGGGCGAGAGGATTCCAACGCTGGAGGAGGTCTTTGAGGTCCTTCCAGAGGACGCCCTCATCAACATCGAGCTCAAGGACCCCGATACCGCGAAGGAAGTGGCCAAAATCGTCGCGGAGAACAGCCGGGAGAGGGTCATGATTTCGTCCTTCGAGGTCGAGGCTCTCCGCGAGTACAGGAGGCATGATAAGGATACAACCATGGGGCTCCTAATAGACAGGGAGGAGGTAGTTCCACTCATTCCGAGGCTGAAGGAGGAGCTCAACCTGTGGTCGATAAACATCCCCATGGAGGCGATACCCCTCCTCGGTCAGGAGAGGACCCTTCAGGCGATCGGCTGGGCCCGTTCCCTCGGCCTAAGGGTCGTCCTCTGGACGGAGAGCGACGAGCTCTTCTACCAGAAAGACAACCTCGCGAAGCTCAGGGGGCTCTTTGAGGTTGTCATAGCGAACGACGTCGAGAGGATGATTGATTACCTCAAGAGACTCGGACTCAGGTGAAACTTTTTAAGGTTTGTTTTTTACTTTTGTCGGTGGATCGCCTGGCGAACCATAAAATGGGCCCAGTCGAGAAGGCTCAATTCTCGAAGGGTTCAATTAAACGCCCGCGGCGGTGATACGGGTGAGGCGCAAAGCCCTGAGAACCACCCTCCTGCTCACAACCCTTCTCGTCCTCTCCGTTCATCGTATTCAGCTTTCAATGGGTGAATCGACCACAATGTACCTTCTCATGGCTACCTGGGGATGCGTTCTCCTGCTGGGGGTTTCCGGGATACTCCTGAGTGCCCGGGGGAACGGGTCGGACATAGTGGTGTTCGCCGCTTTGGCTATCATCGCGCTGTTCTTCGTGGGGAGCTACCTGAACAACTCCCACTTGAAGGGGGAGAGCACCGAAGCCATCAACGCGGCCTTTGCCCTCGCCGAGGATTCCTCCCCATGTAACGGTTCCGATGTTTGGCTGACGTTGTCCGTGCCCATTGGCGACAATAACGACGTCAAGAAGTTCAGGGGCTTTCTGGAGGAGTTCAACCTCAGCCCCCATCTGCTGGATAGGGATAACACGGAAGACGCCGTTTACGGGGTGATGTGTGCGATGGGCAACACTTCGGACATCAACAGGATTGAAGAGAGGGCATCGGAGCTCGGCTGGCCGTACCACGTGACCAATCTGACGGCATTGCGGAGTGAGTCCTTTGGAGAGGGCTCGAAAACGACCGGAAACAGTCTCAGGCTGGATTTCTTCATGGGGACCCCAAGATGGCGCACGGAACCCTACTTCAGGCACCTGTCCGGGGAGCTTGCCGGGCTGGGCATCCTCCTCTCCACAGTGGGTCTCCTGCTGAGGCTACCGCGGGGAGAGTAAAGCATAATTATGGGAAGCACCCCACGTTCTAAGGTGGTCAAAGATGGAGAAGTTCGTACTCTCACTTGACGAGGGGACGACCTCAGCAAGGGCAATACTCTTCGACAGAGAGAGCAACATACGCGGCATCGGCCAGTACGAGTTCCCGCAGCACTACCCCAAGCCCGGCTGGGTGGAGCACGATCCTGAGGAGATCTGGGAGGCGCAGTTCCGGGCAATAAAGACTGCCATAGAGCGCGCTAAAATCGAGCCCGGGCAGATAGCGGCGATAGGCGTTACCAACCAGCGCGAGACGACGATAGTCTGGGACAAAAGCGGAAAACCGCTCCACAACGCGATAGTCTGGCAGTGCAGGAGAACGGCAGAGATGGTCGAGGAGATAAAGCGCGAGTACGGGGACATGATCAAGGAGAAGACCGGCCTCGTACCGGATGCCTACTTCTCCGCCTCAAAGCTCAAGTGGCTCCTCGACAACATCCCGGGCCTCAGGGAGAAGGCCGAGAGGGGCGAGGTGCTCTTTGGAACGGTTGATACATTCCTCATCTACCGCCTGACCGGGGAGCACGTGACGGACTACTCCAACGCCTCCAGAACGATGCTCTTCAACATCAAAAGGCTGGAGTGGGACGAAGAACTGCTCGAGCTCTTCGACATCCCCGAGAGCGTCCTCCCGGAGGTCAGGGAGTCGAGCGAGCTGTATGGCTACACGAGGAAGGAACTCCTCGGGGCAGAAATCCCGGTAAGCGGAGACGCAGGCGACCAGCAGGCCGCACTGTTCGGCCAAGCCGCCTTTGAGGCAGGGATGGTGAAGGCCACCTATGGAACGGGGAGCTTCATTCTTGCCAACACCGGAAAGACCGTCCGCTACTCTGAGAACCTGCTCACGACGATAGCCTGGGGTCTGGACGGAAGGGTCACCTACGCCCTCGAGGGGAGCGTCTTCGTAACGGGCGCCGCCGTCCAGTGGCTCCGCGACGGGATAAGGATAATCAAGAGTGCCGCGGAGACGGAAGAGCTCGCGACCAAACTGGAGAGCAACGAGGGAGTTTACTTCGTTCCGGCCTTCGTGGGGCTCGGAGCGCCGTACTGGGACCAGTTCGCGAGGGGACTGATAATCGGCATAACGCGCGGAACGGGAAGGGAGCACCTCGCGAGGGCGACGCTGGAAGCGATAGCCTACCTCACGCGCGACGTCATAGAGGAGATGGAGAAGCTCGTCGGCATAAAGGAGCTCCGCGTCGACGGTGGTGCAACGGCAAACGACTTCCTGATGGGGTTCCAGGCGGATATACTCAACAGGCGCGTCGTCAGGCCGGTGGTGAAGGAAACCACAGCCCTCGGAGCGGCCTATCTTGCCGGACTGGCCGTCGATTACTGGGAAAGCCTCGATGAGATAAAGAGCCTCTGGAAGGCCGAGAGGATCTTCGAGCCAACTATGGACGAGGAGACGAGGGAAAGGCTCTATCGCGGCTGGAAGGAGGCTGTGAAGAGGGCCATGGGCTGGGCGAAGGTCATTGGATACTGACCCATACTTTTTAAAGCCCAGCCCTGTACATCCATTTAACGCCCACTAATGTCCTCCCTTTTTATGCCCAGAACCGTTCTCTCGTTTCCTTCAGACCGAACTAAAGGTTAGAGAAAGCTTTAAAATGAAGAAGAACGTTTCTAAGCTTAAATCGGAGGGAGGGACATGAAGACCAAGGTGGCCATAATAGGCGCCGGAATAAGCGGCGCGAGCATAGCGCGCGTTCTGAGTAAATACGAGAACCTCGAAGTCCACCTCATCGAGAAGGCCCCCGACGTGGGCTGGGGCGTGAGCAAGGCCAACACCGCTTTGATTCACGGTGGCTACGACGACGATCCTGAAAAGTATCCCACGAGGGCGAAGCTGTGCATAAGGGGAAACCGGCTCTGGCACCAGTGGGTCAAGGAGCTCCAGATTCCCCACGTCTGGAACGGGGCATTGATAGTCGCGACGAAGGATGAGGACTTCGACGAGCTTGAGAGGCTTCTGGAGCGCGGAAGGAAGAACGGCGTCCCAGAGATGAGAATCGTGGACAGGGATGAGCTCTTCCACCTTGAACCAGACCTCACGAGGGAGGCAATAGGCGCCCTGTGGGTCCCGATAGTCGGCCAGATAGGGCCGATTCCGGCGGTTATAGCGCTCGTCGAGAATGCAGTTGCCAACGGCGTTAAGACGCACCTCGAGACCGAAGTCAGGGGCATAAAGGTCGAGAACGGCGAGGTCAAGGGCGTTGAAACCAACAACGGCTTCATCGAGGCCGATATAGTTATCAATGCGGCCGGTCTCTACGCCGACGATGTAGCGCGGATGGCGGGGATAGACTACTTCGAGATACACCCCAGGAAAGGCGAATACTGGATCTTCGACGAGGGTATTCCCGGCCCGAGGAGGGTTCTCTTCCCGACGCCGACGCAGATAAGCAAGGGGATTGTGGTGACCACCGAGATTTCCGGTCACCTCATGATAGGGCCCAACGCCCAGGATCTGCCGCCAGAGGAAAAGGAGGACTTCGCCACGACCAAAGAGGGGCTCGAGCAGGTCTGGGAAGGTGCTAAAAAGCTCTGGCCCCAGCTCCCGCCGAGGAGCAAGGTGATAAGAACCTTCGCCGGCCTGAGGCCAGAACCGACGGGAGGGGACTTCATAATCAAAGCCGAGGAGGAGGTCTGGGGCTTCATCAACGTCGCCGGAATACGCTCCCCAGGACTCACAAGCGCCCCTGCCATAGCCCACGAGGTTGCCGGGATAATCGAACGCGACCTCGGGGTAAAGCTGGTCGAGAAAGAGAAGTGGAACCCCTACAGGAAGGAAATCACCCACTTCTTCATGCTCGGGCCCGAGCAGATCAACGAGATGGTGAGAAAGAACCCCGCCTACGGCAAGGTAGTCTGCCGCTGCAACAACGTGAGCGAGGGCGACATACTCGAGGCCATCGAGAGGATGAAGATGATCGGGGTTAAGACGCCCAGCATCGACTCCGTTAAGTTCAGGACGAAGGCCACAACCGGAACCTGCCAGGGAAGCTTCTGCAGGCCGAGGATAGTCCAGCTTTTGGCCAGGGAATACGGCGTCGAGCCCTGGGAGGTTACCCTGAAAGGTAGGGGAAGCGAGATTGGAATTGGAAACGTCAAGGCCCTCCTCAGGAGGGATGAGGCATGATGGAGCCGATGCCGCAGATTCCGATGCTCAACTACGACGTCGTTGTCATCGGCGGTGGGCCCGCTGGAATGGCGGCCTCCATTAAAGCGAAGGAGCTGGGCCTGAACGTTCTTCTCCTCGACGAGAACGACTACCTCGGCGGAATACTGCCTCAGTGCATCCACCCGGGCTTTGGGATACACTACTTCAGGGAAGAGCTCACCGGGCCGGAGTTTGCAGCGAGACTCGCGAAGAGGCTGGTTGAGCTCGGCGTTGAGTACAGGACTGGCGCCCGCGTGCTCGAAATCAGGAACTACTCCGACCTCGAGAAGGTCGTAGTCTTCACCTCCCCGAGCGGGACCTTCCAGGTCTGGACGAAGGCGGTAATCTACGCCGCGGGAGCGAGGGAGAGGCACGCCTTCGAGATAGGAATCGTCGGAGACCGCGTTTCCGGCATCTACACTGCGGGAGAAGCCCAGACGCTCATGGACATCTATGGAATCCTGCCCGGAAAGGAAATCGTCATAGTCGGCTCCGGTGACGTTGGCCTCATCATGGCGCGCCGCTTTGCCCTCGAGGGGGCGAAGGTGAAGGCAGTAGTGGAGCTCATGCCCTACCCCGGAGGCCTTGCAAGGAACGTCATGATCCTCAGGGACTTTGACATTCCGCTCTACCTGGGCCACAAGGTCGTGGAAGTGCGCGGAAAGGGCCGCGTTGAGCGGGTAAAGGTTGTCAAGGTTGACGAGAACCTCAACGAAATCCCGGGAAGCGAGTTCTGGATTGAGGCGGATACGTTGATAATATCTGCAGGTCTCGTCCCGAGCGTTAAAAAATTGAAGAAGATAGGGGTTGAGATTGACCCGGCGACGGGCGGACCGGTCGTGAACGACAGGCTGGAAACCAGCGTCCCGGGGATATTCGTTGCCGGGAACTCGCTCCTGATAAACGACCTCGTGGACTACGTCGCCGAACAGGGAGAGCTTGCCGCTGAAGGGGCCAGGGAGTTCATCGAGAACGGGGGAATCGAGAGCAGGAAGTGGGTTAAGGTGAGGAAAGGCGAGAACGTCCGACTGATTGTCCCACACTACCTCAGCGGCGACCGGGACGTTTACCTCTACCTGCGCGTGTCTAAGCCAATGGAGGACGTCGAGCTCAGAATTCCAGAGATAGGCAAGAGAATGAAGCTTCCCGTGGTCAAGCCGGCCGAGATGCTGAGGATAAAACTGAAGGCAGAGGAAATCAGGGAAGTCGAGAAGCTCACCGTGGAGGTGGTGAAGGCATGATATACCGCTTCACCTGCATCGTCTGCCCCCTCGGCTGTTCAATCGAGGTCGAGGTGGAAAACGGGAAGGTCAAAGACGTTAAGGGATGCAGGTGTCCGCGCGGTAAGGAGTGGGCGGTTCAGGAGGTCACCAACCCAAAGAGGGTCGTGATGAGCGTTGTGCCAGTGGAAGGAGGGGCTT
>JAMOTW010000032.1 GCA_027062125.1 Thermococcus sp. | reverse complement strand
CCCTGATGCGGTTTATCCTCTCGACGAGCTCAAGGAACTTGACCTTGGTGTAGTTCGTCCATTTCCCGCCGTTCGTGAACATCATGCTCACGGGGCCGAGTCCTAGGGGATCCATCTCGTAGAGTCCTACAACGGTTGTGTCCTTTCCTATGAACCTCTCTATCTTGCGCGGGTGGGCAACGACAACCTCGTCCCGTTTAAAGCCGTCCCTCAGCAGGGCCGCCTCGACCTTCCTGAGCCCGTAGGGTGCCTGCGTTAAAACCCCGTTCTCGTCTGGAAGCTGGCTGTCGAGGAGCCTGAAGACCCACTTCGGGAGCTTGTCGTATGGTGCACAGCCCAGGAAGTCCAGCAGGGGGACGTCGTGGTACGTGCTCGTCAGCGTTTCGTCGGTTGTCAGCACGATTCGAGTCATTTTGGTCACCAGAGGTATGAAGAAAAAATTGCATATTTAAGGCTTTCTATCTTTCATAAATCTTATAATGCCAACTTAAAATGTTCTAATATACAACTACTAAAGAAAGTAAGAAAAGACGCGAACTCAACGGGTGCTCTCCTCAAGCCTCCCGTACCTTCCCATTATTTCAATCAGTTTCTCGACTGGCAAAGCGTACCTCACGTGCCCGTTGCCCTCAACCGTTCTCGCCTGGAGAAGCGCGTTGATTATGGCCTCCTCAGTCGCCTCGGCGGTTGCCTTGAAGAGCCTGCTGAGGGCGTTGTCGGGCAGGAAACTGAGCAGGTGGGGCTCTTTGTCGATCGGAACCGTTTGAGCGGTCGAGAAAGCTAAGATGACGTCGCCACTTCCGTTGTATGCGTAACCTCCGGTCCTCGCGAGACCTCCTATTGCCCTCTTCGCGACCCTCTTAAGTTGTCTCGCAGTTAGTGGTGCGTCCGTTGCCACCACCATCGAGATGCTTCCCTTGTCGGAGGACCCCCTTCCGGGGTAGTCCTTCAGCTCAAGGCCGACAGGGATGCCAGCTATTGTGAGGTCTTCTCTCCTGCCGAAGTTCGCCAGGACGAGCGACGCGACGGTGTACTCCTCGCCGCCGATTTCAACGACCCTTGAGGATGAGCCTATCCCGCCCTTGAACTCGAAGGCGCTCATTCCTGTTCCAGCGCCAACGGCACCTTCCTCAAAGTCAAGGCTCGCGTTTTTGACGGCCTCGAAGTAGTGCTCCTCCCTGACGGCCATCTTCCTGATGTTGTTGAGGTAGGAGTCGTTGCACTCCATAACGACCGGTGAGACGCTCTTCAGGTCTGGGTTGAGCTCAATCATGTGCTTTACCATCGCGCTTGCGACCGTGTAGACGCTCAGCGTGTTGGTTAGGGCTATCGGCGTCTCAATGTAGCCGAGCTCATCGACCTGGACGAAGCCTATTGGCTTTGAGAAGCCGTTCATGACGAAGGTCGAGGCAAAGAGCTTTTCCTTGAAGGGGTTCTTCACCGGCGGGAGCAGGACAGTAACCCCAGTCCTTACGTCGTCGCCCTCGATGAGGGTTACGTGGCCGACCCTGACTCCCAGGTCGGCTATCGAGTTCCTCTTTCCGTGCTCGAAAACGCCAATCTTTATCCCAAGCTCGGGGGCCTTCATGGTATCACCGGTGATAAATTGTATGCCGGGCTTAACAACCTTGCCCAATCAAGGCTTATAAAGGGCAAAAACCGAGTTTTGGCCATGAGGTTTAAGGTCAGCTACCTCGCTTTCACCCTCCCACTGGCGTTCCTGTTCGTTTTCTTCTACCTGCCTATGGTGGATATCATGAGGCTCGGCCTGTGGGAAAACGGCCCGACCCTGAAGTTTCTTTCTGCCGTCTTGGGAAACTCTTACCACCGCTGGGTCATAGGGTTTACGATAGGCCAGGCCCTCGCCTCGACGGCCCTGACGCTCCTCATAGGGCTCCCAGGGGCGTATATTTTTGCCCGCTATGATTTTCCAGGGAAGAGGGCAATCAGAGCCCTTCTGACCGTCCCGTTCGTCATGCCGAGCATAATGGTGACCCTCGGTTTCCTCCTGCTGTTCGGCAGGGACGGGTTCATAGCCGGCATAATCGGGCGTGACCCTGGCATAATCTACACATGGAAGGCTATACTGCTTGCCCACGCCTTTTACAACTTCCCCATCGTTGTCAGAATGGTCTCGTCCCTCTGGGAGAGGGTCAATCCCCACTACGAGGAGATGGCCAAGACCCTCGGTGCGAAGGGCTTCAGACTCTTCTGGAAGGTCACCCTGCCCCTGATATCGCCTGCCATCTTTGCCTCCGCGATGCTGACCTTTATATTCTGCTTCCTGAGCTTCTCAATCCCGCTCGTCCTTGGGGGATATAGATACGTTACAATAGAGGTGGATATCTTCTCGACCGTCATGACGCTCCTTGACTTCAGGACGGGCTCGGCG
>JAMOTW010000031.1 GCA_027062125.1 Thermococcus sp. | reverse complement strand
CTAGGAGACCTCACCCAAAGCGCCTGGAACGTCCTCGCCTGGGAAGGGGGGTGGCTGAGCTACGACTGGGAAAAGGCCAAGCAGCCCTTCGCCAAGGTCATAATACACCCCGACGGGCGGCAGGAGATTGTCGAGGGCCAGAACAACACGATCCAGACCCCCTACGAGACGATAATGAAGAGAACCGGGGTATGCACCGACTACACCGTTCTCACGGATGCCCTGCTCCTGGCCATGAACTACTCACCGGTCTACGCGATGGCCATAAACCTCACCGATTTGGGGCACGCAACGGCATTAGTAAAGATAAACGGCTGGTACTTCGCCCTCGACCAGCACCTTCCGCCCATGGATTTGGGTGCCTACTACCGCTACTGGGAGCGGCAGGGGAGCAGGATAATCAACGCCACGCTCTACGAGATAACACCGGGCGAAGAGAAGGCCACCGTCAAGGTTCTCGGCGTCGTTACCGGCGAGGAGTTCCTTAACCAGGATTACACCATGGGCGATGCCGACGCGAGGAATTTAGCCGTCTCGATGATGAATCTGCTCTATGAGGGATTCGGCCTGAAGGCCGACGAATCGCTGAAAAGCCTCTCCGACGGAAATCTCCCGAGGGGATACAAGGCCGGCTGGACGTGGGGGGTTACCTACTACAACCTGGCCGACTACTACCACCCGTTTTTCCACGAACAGTACGCTGAGTGGCTGGTCTCCCAGATGCTTTCAGACCAAGAGTTCGCGAGCTACGTTCAGAAGAGCGACGCGGTCTGGATAGAGGTTAGAATAGAGGGCGAGGACCTGGTCCTCACCATCTACCTCGGGAGTTCTTAGAATAGCCTCGGGAGTTCCTGGGGTAGCGAGAGTTTCTTCTTCCGTTTCTTCTGTAGCCATCTGAAGGGCCGCGCTCGTACCTCTCCCGGTACTCCCTCGGGATCTCTTCGCTCAGCTCGGACTTCCTTATCTCGACGCCGGCCATCTGAGCAATGTAGCGTAGCCTCTTGAACTCGCCGGGCATTATGAAGGTTATCGCCCTTCCCCGCTTGCCCATCCTGCCGGTTCTCCCTATCCGGTGGACGTAGTCCTCGGCCGTCATGGGCAGGGAGTAGTTGACGATGTGGCTTATGTCCTGGACGTCCAAGCCACGCGCTGCAACGTCGGTTGCCACGAGAATCCTCGTTCGCTTAGTCTTGAAGCGCCAGAAGGTTCTCTCACGGGCGGCCTGGCTCATATCCCCGTTGAGGGCTTCAGCGCTGTAACCCGCTCTCCTGAGCTTCTCGCTCAGCTCTCTGGTTTCCCTCTTGGTGGCGCAGAAGACTATGCCGTAGAAGTCGTCGTTGCCGTCGAGTATCTTCTTCAGCACGGTGAACTTCCTGGCTGGAACGACCTCGATATACTCCTGATCGACCATCTCCGGCACGAGCTCGTCGCTACTGACGCTTATCACCTCGTAGTCCCCCATGTAGCGCCTCGCGAGCCTCTTGATCTCGGGCGGCATCGTTGCCGAGAACATCAGCACACGCTTCTTTCTCGGCGTCTCCCTGAAAATCGCCTCTATGTCGTCTATGAAGCCCATGTCGAGCATCCTGTCGGCCTCATCGAGGATGAAGAACTTCACGGAGCTAAGGTCGAGGGTCCCGCGCCTTATGTGGTCGAGAACCCTGCCGGGGGTTCCGACTACAACGTGGGTTCCCCTCTCAAGGGCCCTTATCTGCGGCCCTATCGGCTGGCCGCCGTAGACCGCGTAGACGTAAACCCTCTTCCTCCCGCGGAGGCTCTTGATTTCATCCGACACCTGGAGGGCGAGCTCCCTCGTGGGGGTCAATATTATCGCCTGAACGGCTTTTATCTTCGGGTCAATCGCCTCGATTATCGGGAGCGCAAATGCCGCCGTCTTTCCCGTCCCCGTCTGGGACTGGCCGATTATATCGACGTCACCCGATAGAAGGCGCGGGATTACCTCCCTCTGAATATCCGTCGGACTTGAGAAGCCCTTCTGCCTGACGGCCACTAACGTGGCCTCCGATAAGCCCAAGCTTTCAAAACTCATTTTTCTAACTCCTTATACGTTACTCAAACGCATCCCTTCTCAAACGGAACGCGTCGAGAAGAAACGCGGTCTGGCGGGCCGGGGGGGATTCGAACCCCCGACCACGGGATTAAGAGTCCCGCGCTCTAACCATGCTGAGCTACCGGCCCTCAACCCGAAGTCATAGACGGGAGGTTGATTTATAAATTTTTCGGTTGTTCCGGGCGTAGAAGTGATAGAAAAATTTATAAAGCCTCCCTGAGCCTTATAGTTTGGCGACGCGGGGGTTGCCAAGCCTGGTCAAAGGCGCGGGATTGAGGGTCCCGTCCCGTAGGGGTTCCGGGGTTCAAATCCCCGCCCCCGCACCATTGAAACTTTGCCTTCGCAAAGTTTCATCAAAGTTTGTGATTCCCTTTGAAAAGGCCCGTTTTCTGGTGGAATTTCTTCTAGAGTTGCTCCTTTGGAAGCGCGAATCCTTCTGAGGGAGTCTTTTAAAGGGGTTCACTCTTTTTGCGCTCCTTCGGAGCGCGGTTCAAACAGAACCCGCTTGGAAAGGCCTTGAGAGCGTGGATTCAAACATTCAACAACCAGTTCGATTTTGAAATCTCCCACAAAGGAACCTCAAAGAGGAATCACAGGCTTTTGGTGAAGCTTTTTTTTCAAAAGCTTCCTGCGCATGTTGAGGCCTCGCCTCAACACCTCGGGAAGCTTCGCTTCCCAAGGAGCGCTGGCGGAGGAGTAAGTGCTTCTTTTAAGGTATTCATCTCTGAGAGGGTTTGCCTTTTTGAGTGTGCGGTTTTTAGTAGGAATTCCTTTGAAAGACTTGATTATTCAAGGGGTTTACTTTCCTCGCGCTCCGTTGGAGCGCTTTCGAAGTCAAACCCTCGTTTCAGGAGCTCTGAATGTGAATTCCAGCTTAAAATGGCAGTTTGGTAGTGCAAACCTTTCTCAACTGCACCTTTGGGAAGAAGAATCACAAACTTTGATGAAACCCTGATTTTCAAAGTTTCCTTCGGGAAGCCCCAAAAAGCTTCAGCATTGATGGAGAGACTGCGTGAAATTCAAATGCACGCTTTGGCCCCTGCCAGTTTGAAAGAAAAAGCTTTTGATGAAGGCCTTTCTGGGAGAAAAATAAGGGGGCTCAGAGGCCCTCGGCGCCGTACTGCCTGAGCAGGTTGTAGATGTGCTGTGCCGCGTCGGTGTAAATCGTGTACTTCTTGCCCCTCGCCTTGAACTCGAGGTAATAACCCCCGAGTATAGCCTTCTTGAGTTCAAGCCAGCCGATGTCCTTCAGCGGGATATCCTCGTAAACCTCGCCGATTCCAGCCGCTCTCAAAGCGGCCTTCAGCGCGACGGTTGGAACGGCACCCCTCAGCCTGTACTTGCCCGTGAGCTTCAACCGCTTGTTCGTGATGACGAGGGTCCCAACGCGCTCCTGACTCATTGCCCCCATCTTGAAGCGGACTTCACCCCTGTAAAGCTCCTTTTCGGGCTCTTCCGCCGAAACTGTGACTTTCTCAACTTGAGCCGGAACTTCAACGGGTTTGGTCGCGGCGAAGCGCTCCGCCTGCTCTTCTGTTGCTCTTGCGACCGCTGGTGGCACGAAGACCTCTCCAAAAACTTCTCGAAGTATTTCGAACTCCCCAATGTTTGACAGCCCTATGAGTGGACTTGTGTTTGACACTACGATCATCCCAGACCCTCAATGGCCTTTATGTCCTCTTCGGCCTCTTCTCTGGTGTAGTTTATCGGGACGTCCCTCTTTCTCAGCTCGTAGAGGAACTCCCTCACGCTAAGGCCAGCGAATTCGGCCGCCTTTCCGAGGCTTACCTTTCTCTCGCGGTAGAGCTCTATGGCGGCGAGGAGAACCAGTTCCCTCTCAGGCCTCGGGCCGAGGAAGTCACGGAACGCCTCCGGTGTTACGCTCTCCATGACCTCACCGAAGTTATGTTAATGGTGAGATATTTAGGGGTTTCGCTTGTCGTGATACGAGCGGGATGAGCTTTTCCAGAATGGTCCCTCTCAGCCCCAGAACCTCTTCAGGTAGAGCCTCATCCTCGGCAAATCGACGGGCCTCATCGTCTCCACCATCCAGTCCGGAAGGTCCTTCCTTATTCCGCGCCAGAGAAGGCGGTAGTCGAGGACTATTATGGATCCCTTCTCTTCGGCCGAGCGGTGAACCCTTCCGGCAGCTTGGACGAGCTTCCTGTGGGCAGGGAGGTAATAGCCGTAGTAGCGGCCCTTCTCCGGGAACTTGCGCTCGAAGTACCTTATCTGAGCCTGAACCCTCGGCGTCGGCCTCGCGTAGGGTATCCCGACCAGGATGACCCCGTTCATCTCGTCGCCGCTGTAGTCCTGCCCCTCGCTGTTCCTCCCGCCCATGACGCCGAGGAGAACGGCGCCGTTGCCCTTTGCATGGGCCTTGAACTGGGCCACCATCGCGTCGTTTTCAGCGGATGGAACGCCCTGCTTCTCTATGAATATCGCCTTTCCGGTCTCTTCAAGGCGAACCTGCAGGTTGGCCGAAAGAAGCCCCTGGAGAACCTCGTAGGAAGCGGTGAAGACGCCGACGTTCTTGGGGATTATCTTCGCCGCCTCGACTATGTAATCCACCATCTTCCTGTAGGCCTGGAGGGTGCGCTCCTCGCCCCTCGTCGAGACGTCCTTGGCGACGAGAACTTGCGCGTTCTCCCGCCTCACCATGCGCGGGAACTTCTTCAGCTTCGCGTTCTCGATGCCCATGATGTCCCTGAATGCCTCGAGCGGTGTGAGCGTTCCGGACATGAAGATGGCGCTCTGCACCTCCCGGATGAAGCCGAGGGCCTTCGAGGGGTCGAGGGCAACGAGTTCAAGGCTCAGTCCCCTGTCCCTGCTCATGATGAAGAGGTAGTCCTCCCTCCCTATCAGCGACAGCCACAGGAGGAGGAACTCGCCGACGCGGCCGATGTAGGAGCGCGGCGGCTTGCCCTTCTCTATTCTGTCCTCCCTTATCGAATCCCCAATGGCGACCATGTCGTTGAGGGTCTTGACGAGCCAGCGGGTGTCGAAGTTGAGGACGTCGACGACGTGCTCGAAGACGAGCTCCGGCTGGATCGGGGTCTCCTGAACGTCCTTGCTTCCAAGCTTCTCCTGGAAGAGGATCTCAAGTCCCCTGCCGAGGATGCTGAGGAAGTTGGCTATCTCGTGCTCCTTGTACTCGTCGGCCTCCTTTATGGCCCGGTTCACAGTGTTTATGCTGATTTTATCGCTCAAAGCCGAAATCGCCTGGTCGGGGAGGTTGTGGGCCTCGTCGAAGACGACTATTAGGTCGGAGTAGTCTACATCGAGGGAGCTGATGAAGTTCTCCCTTATCGAGGGGCTGAGTAGGTAGAGGTAGCTGGCCACTATCACGTCGGCCTTCTCCGCCATGCGCTTGGTCAGGTCGTAGGGGCAGAGCTCGAGCGTCTCGGCGTAGCTGAGGATCTCCGCCGGGTGGCTGGGGCTCTCAAGGAAGAAGCGCACGAGCTCGTCGAACTCGGCCTTTTTCTTCTTCTCGTTCTCGTAGAACTCACACTTTCCGAGCTTCTTGAGGTTCTTGCACACAACCATAGCGGTGTATGCATCCGTTGTGAACTGGGTGAGGTAGTTGTGGAGGCACAGCTCCTTCCTGCTCCTGAGTTCGACTCCAGAGACCGGGCTCTTTCCGCTTATGGCCTTGAGCTCCTCTATAACCCTGTCCATCTGCCTGTGGGTTCTCGCGAGGTAGAGTACCTTGTAGCCTTCCTCCTTCGCGAAGGGGAGGACTCCGGCTAAAACGCTCACAGTCTTTCCGAAGCCCGTTGGTGCCTCTATTATCGCGTTCTCTCCGTTCCTAACCGCCTCCGAGACCAGTTCGATGAACTCCCGCTGGTTCGGCCTCAGGCCCTCGTAGGGGAAGTACTCGAATGCGTCGCTGGGTTCGCTCATGGGAAAGAGTTTTAACGGCTCGCTTTTAACTTTTCCCCAGGTGAAGGTAATGGACGAGAGAACCAGCAGGCTCATCGAGTACACGGTCGAGGGGCTTTTGGTCGCCTGGCTGGGGCACCTGTTCATCTACCAGAACTATCTGCTCTACAAGTGGCACCGCGGGCTCCCGCTTCCCTCAAGGCTCCCGTTCATCACCCTCGGGATAATCCTCGGGGCCCTGTTTTTCTGGTACGAGTGGTCCAAGTTCGAGCGCGAGCTTGAGAAGAAGAGCCATGCCGCCTCTGAATCTGCCGTTCCCGTCGTTTCAAGGAGCTCAAGTTCAAATCCTCCCCAGGACACTCCCGAGGAAAAAGCCGGGGAGGAAATCACGGGGAGTGACGGGGATATCAGTCAGTGACCCTTATCACGTACTCTCCCCTCGCTTCTATCCCCCCGAAGTCCCCCTCCTCCACCTCAAGGATGCCCTTTTCCACCTCGGTTATCGAGCTCCCGGAGTCGGACTCGTACTCCACGCGTTTCACCACGTCGCTCTCGACCTCAACTGTGAACCTCTCTCTATCGTTCTCCCCCGTTATCCTGAAGGTCCTTTTCCCGAGGTTGAAGCGAACGTACCTGACCGTGTGGGGCAGGAGGGAGGGTGTGAAGCTCCGTATTATGAAGTCCCTCGGCGAGCCGAAGGCCCTGAGGGCGACGATGTGGTGGCTCTCGGCCATCCTCGCGACGGCCAGGGCCGAGTTCTTAGCCAGGAAATCCAGCTTCCTGCCGAGCCCCCTCTCGCCGGGGATGTCGGCGGAGGCCCTCGCGACGAGCCTTCCGTCGTGGGCCGCGAGGGAGAGAATCAGCAGGCCCTTAGGTCCCTTTACTATGTATGTGGCGTGGGGCTCGTTGAAGGTGAACTCCAAAACGCCCTCGAACTCGAACTTCGTGAACAGCCTCTTGAAGGAGAGGCGAACGAGCGTTTTCTCTCCGGATTTTATGGGCTCCACTCGATAGGGGAGCGTGGAGAAAAGCCTCTCTGGTCTCGATGCCACTCCGATGAGCGCCTCCCAGCCAGCTCTGAAGGGCACCTCTGCCGTCCTTGACTCCATGGGGCACACCCTTGTACACTATCCCTCTAATAGATGCCCCCCTCGATTTTTAAAGTTGGCGGAAGGGAAGGAAGAACAGAAGGTAAGAAATCAGAGCTTCAGCTCCGGAATCTCCTCAAGAACCTTGACGGTCAGCTTGACCGCGGCATCGACGTCGCGCTCGTCAACGACCTCGGTGTTCGAGTGGATGTAACGCGCCGGAATGCTTATTCCACCGGTTGGAACGCCTGCCTTGTTTAGGTGTATCGCTCCAGCGTCGGTTCCGCCGCCGGTGAGAATGTCCCACTGGTAGGGAATCTCGTGCTTCTTGGCGAGCTCCTCCATCCAGCGGACGATCGTCGGGTGGCAGATGACGGAGCGGTCCATTATCTTAATCGCGACGCCCTTTCCGAGCTGGGTTATCTGCTTGTGCTCCGGCGTTCCCGGAACGTCGGCCGCTATGGTGACGTCGAGGGCGAAGCCGTAGTCGGGGTCTATGCCGAAGGACGAGACCTTCGCACCGCGGAGGCCGACCTCCTCCTGGACGGTGGCGACGAAGTATACATCCGCGTCCGTCTCGGCCAGCTGTCTCGCGGCCTCGACGAGGATGTAAACCGCTATCCTGTCGTCGTGGGCTATGCTGACGAGGCGGTGCTTTCCGAGCCTCTCGAGCCTGCCGTCCCAGGTGATGACGGTGCCTATCTTTACACCCATCTCCTCGGCCTCTTCCTTGCTCTCGGCGCCTATGTCTATGAAAATCTGGTCCCAGGTCGGGGCCTTGTTCCTCTGCTCCGGCTTCTGGATGTGGGGCGGAACGCTTCCACCGACGCCGTAGACGAACTCGTTCGGGCCTATCCAGACCTTGAAGCGCTGGGCGATGAGAGTTCTCGGGTCAACACCGCCAACCGGTGCAACGCGGAGGAAGCCGTTCTTCTCGATGTGGGTCACCATGAGGCCGATCTGGTCCATGTGCCCCGCGAGCATGACCTTCGGACCCTTGCCCTTCTTGTGCGCTATGACGTTGCCGAGCTTGTCGACGGTTATCTCGTCGACGTAGGGCTTGAAGGCCTCGATAACAACATCCCTGACGCCGAGGAACTCGTAGCCGGAAACGCCCGGCGCCTCTATAATCCTTTTGAGAAGCTCGTAGTCAACCATCACAACCACCCCTTTCGTTTAGATTTCCATCTAAATGCTCATGTCCAGGATATTTAAGGTTTTAGGTGCTCCAGAACTTCATCAATGGTAATGCAGTCGGCACACTCCCTGCGAAAGCCCCTTGCTATGAGGAGGTAGCGCTTTTCCCCTCTCCACGGGGCGTTTTGGGCCTTGGCGATGAGCCTGCCGATCTCCCTCGGGCCATCAACGTTGGTTTTCCATTTCGTCTCTATGAACGTGGCGATGTTCTCTTCCCTGTTGATGGCAACGAGGTCTATCTCGTAGTTTCTCCCCCAATGGGGGCCGATACTGTCAAAGGTAATTAGCTCCCCGTTCAGGTCGTGCAGGAGGTCTAGAACGACCCTCTCAAAGACCCTCCCAAAGAACTCCGGGAACTTCCCTTCGAGGTTTCTTCTGAAGGCATTAAAGTCCCCTGCCTCAACCTGCCTGCGGTTCGGTTCTATCAAACTGAACCAGAAGTTCAGGAAGTAATCGCTGATTACGTACCTCGAACGTCTGCCTCCGAGGATGGGCCTTTCACGGGTTATTATTCCATAGTAGTCTTCCAGGGCCTCAAGGTACTTCGTTATGCTGCCCGGCTTCATCCCCACGGCGTTGGCGATCTCAACGAGCCTGTTCTTTCCACTCGCTATCGCATCGAGGATTGAGAAATAAGTCCTGTACGCCTTACCGAACTCGTCCATAAGGAGGCCTTCTCCTTCAGCCGTTAGCAGTGTGGAGTACCTGACCGCATCAACAACGAGATTCAGTGGGTTGTCGGCTTCGAACACCTCCAAGAGTTCGTAGTACTTTGGGATTCCGCCGAAAATACCATAGAACTCAACCTGGTGGACGGGCTCCGTGATTCCAAAATCTTTGAGCATCTCGAAAACCCATCTTGGACGCAGGGGTTGCAGTTCCACGAAGAGGGTGCTCCTGCCGTAGAGGGGGGCTTTCCTGGAGGTCAGCAGTTTCCTCATCATTCCAAGGTACGAACCAGATAGAATTATGAGGAGCGGCTTATCCCGGTTTCTGTCTATGAAGCGCTGGAGGTCAAAGGCCATGGCAGGGTTTACCCGGAGAACGTTCTGAAACTCGTCAAAGAAAACTGCCTCGACGTCGGCCACTTCCAGGTATTCAAACATCTCGGAGAATGTCTCAAACCGTGGAGAATACCCCAACTTTGCCCTGAGCTCCCTGGAGAAGTCCTCAAGGATGAGCTTTTCGCTTTTGACTGGAATGAAGAAGTCGAGATAATCAACGCCTTCCCTTTTGAAAAACTCCCTAACAAGTCTCGTCTTTCCAACTCGCCGGCGTCCGGTTATGGTCACAACCACGAGCCGGGAGCGAGACAGTTTGAGCGCCTTCCTAAGGGATTCCATCTCGCGCTCCCTGTCGTAGAACCTCATTTATAACCCCCAACTGGATTATCCTGTGACAGGATATAAAATTTTCGGGGGGTTTGCATGTTCCAAAAACTTATATTCCTAACCATCTGAGACTGGACTATGCACGTCCTGCTCAAACTCAACATCGTCCCCTGTATTTTCCGCAAAAGGCTCAACCGCTTCGTGGCGCTGGTAGAGGTTGAGGGGGAGGAGAGGAAAGCCCTGGTGACCAACACGGGCCGCTTGGAGGAGTTCATGGTTCCGGGCAGGAAAGCCTTCTGCACGCCCAAGACCGGTGGAAAGACGGACTTCGTCCTGGTTGCCTTCGAGGACCGGGCCGGAAAAGGGGCGGTGATAGACACCCGAACCCAGGCCAAAGCCTTCGACCGGGCGGTGGAGCTCGGTCTGGTACCATGGCTGAGGGGTTGCCGGATAAAGCGGAAGGAAATCACGGTCGGCAAATCGCGCCTCGATTACCTCTTTGAATGCCCTAAGGGCGAGGTGTACGCCGAGATGAAGAGCGCCGTCCTGCGCGGCGGGGATAAGGGCGAGTACGCGATGTATCCGGACTGTCCGAGCGTCAGGGGGCAGAAACACATCGGGGAGCTTATAGAGCTCTCGAAAGCTGGGAAAAAAGCCATGATCTTCTTCATCGGCGCGATGCCGGGCGTTGAGAGGTTCCGTCCCTATGAGAAGGGCGACCCTGAGATAGCGAGGCTCCTTAGGGAGGCGGACAAGGTGGGCGTTGAAATCCACGCGCTGGGCATCTCTCTCCTGCCCGATGGAAGGGTCGTTCTTGAGAGGCCGAGCCTTGAAATCGAGCTCTAAACCGCCGTCCGCGGGGTTTTGTACCACACCTTCTTGGCCTTTCCAGCCTCCCACAGGCCGGCCAGCGAAATGAATATCCATATCTGGGAGTAGGTGTAGTACATGAGCGGCGCGAGGAGCCAGCAGCCAACGCTCCTTATCTTCCCGTCGTAGAGGCCGGCGAATATCTCCAGCAGGAACGATAGATAGACGAAGCTCAGGATGGCCCCTGTGAACCACGTGATGTTTCCGAAGGTTACCAGGAGCGCTACGAAGGCCACGTCCGCCACTATGACGGCTACCGCCAGGAGGTAGTACACCATCAGCGTGAGGAGCAGGTCAAAGCGCAGGCCCCAGCCTGGGATCTCGTGGAACCTCTTTATGTGCTCCTTCACGGTGTAGACGTTTCCGGCCGCCCAGCGCGTCCGCTGCCTGAACCACACGCGCCAGCTCTCGGGCTCCTGCTCCCAGGTAACGGCGAGTGGATTGTAGGCTATCCTCTTGCCAATGGCCATTATCCTGAATGACAGCTCCAGGTCCTCGGCCAGGGCTTCCTCGTCCCAGCCTCCGAGCTCTTCGAGCAGGTCCCTCCTGATAACAAAGTTCGTCCCTGGGAGCACCGCGGTTTTGTAGAGTTTGCTCTTTCCGCTCTGGCCCGCCAGCTGGAAGTAGAGGTACTCCATGCATATGAACCTCGTGAGAATGTTCCTGTCCCAGTTTATCGTCCGAACCTTTCCAGTCACCGCCGGCGTCTCATCGCTCAGCATCGCCACCAGGGCCTTGAGCGCCCC
>JAMOTW010000030.1 GCA_027062125.1 Thermococcus sp. | reverse complement strand
GTCATGTAGGGGTTGTCCCAGTCCATCCAGATGCCGAGCTGCTTGAACTGCTCTGTCATTATCTTCAGGTTGTTGAGGGCGAACTCCTTACACTTCCTTATGAACTCGTCAACGCCTATTTCGGTCTCTATGTCCTTCTTGGTCTTCAAGCCGAGGGCCTGCTCGACCTTAACCTCTATCGGGAGGCCGTGCATGTCGAAGCCAGGCTGTCTCCTCACGTTGTAGCCCTGCATCGTCCTGAACCTTATCACCATGTCCTTGATGATCTTGTTCCAGGCCGTTCCGAGGTGTATTGCACCGCTGACGTAGGGCGGCCCGTCGAGGAAGTAGTACTTTGGACCGTTGGCCCTGCTCGCCTTGACCTTCTCGTAGGTGTTCTTCTCCTTCCAAAAGCGCTCTATCTTCTCCTCAAGCTTCCCTGGGTTGTACTCCCTAAACTCCGGCTCTTTAATCATTGAAAACCCCTCCAGAAGTGATAGTAAAGGCTAACCCAGAACAGGGGAGACTAAGCCGCGAAACGGGCGAAGCGAAGGATAAAACACTCCCCCCTCATGGGTATCGGGCCAAAGTTGGGAACTTCCCTTATAAGGTTTTTGGATAGGAGGTCGCTTCCCTCAAAGGTGCGTTGAAAGGGAAGGGGAACGGGAAAGTTTAAAAACCCAAACTTCACTCCTCGGAGCGCTCCTCCTCTGGCTCGCCCCTTCTCCTGCTCTCGTTCTTTATGACCTGCCTCACGTAGTCGATGAACTTCCTGACCTCCTCGAGGTCCTCCTCCGGAACGTCGGCGATCTTTTTGTTCTTGCTCTTGTATGTGAGCAGTTTGAGAAGCGCGAGCCTGCCGAGGGCGGTCTTTGTGCTTATCTCCCCTTCCTTCCAGTCGCGCCATATGGCGTTTGCTATGCCGTAGAACTCGGGAATGCTGTCCAGTCCGGGATCGCCGACATCGAGAACCTCCTTTCCGAGGTACTTGTAGCGCTTCTCCTTCTCCTCCTTCGTGAACTCCTTGGTCTTCTCCTTTATGTATGCCTGCACCATAGCCATCACCTCCAATGACTAATTTGCACAAAAATATTTATTAACTTTTCATTAGAAAAGCTTAGTTCTTCCTTATCTCGTTCCAGATGCCTGCCATTATCAGGAGCGCCCCGAGGTAGCCTTTGGGGCTGAGTACCTCCCCTATCGTTAGAAAAGCGGAAATATGCCCGAATATAGGCTCTGCTGAGTATATGAGGGCCGCCTTGTGGGCCTTCGTGTTCCTCTGGTGCTTTATCTGAAGTGTGAACGCTATGACCGTCGCGAAGATCGAGGTGTACAGGATCCCAGCCCAGGGCAGCGGATCCGTTGGAACGACGGGGGGCTCGAAGAGGAGCGCGAAGGCGAGGGAAAAGACGAAGTTCCACGTTATCTGCCAGAAGGCCAGGCTGAGGTAGTCTCTCTCCCCAAACCTCTGCACGAGGACTATCTGGAAGGCGAAGCTGAGGGCACAGAGGACCGTGAGCAGGTCGCCGTAGTTGAAGTTCAGGCTCGCTCCGGAAATTAAGTAGAGGCCGGTAAGGGCTGTCGCAAGCGAAAAGACGTCCCGGGGCGTGAGCCTGTCCCTCAGCAGGAAGTAGGCTATGAACGGTGTGAAGACGACGTAGAGGGACGTTATGAAGGCCGAGTTCGAGGCTGTGGTGTACTTCAGGCCGACTATCTGGAAGCCGTGGCCGAAGAAGAGGGTAAGCCCGAGGATGAACCCCTCCTTGAACGTCTCCCTCCTCAGAACTTTCGACCTAAACAAGATGAGCATCAGGAGGGATGCTATTCCGAAGCGGTAGGCCAGAAAGAGAATCGGCGGAAGGTAGTCGAGGCTAACCTTCATGGCGGGGAAGGTGAATCCCCATATCGCTGTTATCCCGAGTAGAACTGCCTCTGAGCGATTCATCGCCGGTGGTATGAGGGGAAGCTTATAAGCCTTCTCACTCGCCCGGCCCGTTGACGCAGGACATGTTCATGGCCAAGAGCATCTCTACGTAGCCTGACTCGAGGTTTTTCTTTATTCTATCCGCTAGGGATTTAAACTCCTCGAGGGTGAGCGGTCTCTTCGTCTTGAGCCACTTGATCTTTCCGTCGTTCTTGTCGAGTATTACTATCTCCCCCTCGGTAATGAGCGGGACGTAGTTCATCTTTATCCCGTAGAGCTCCTCGGCAAACGCTAACTTCGCCCTCATCAGTTCGAGATAGTTGGCCAGGTCTTCGCCCAGAATCTTCCTGAATTCGCGCTCCATCCTCCCACCGGTGGGATTTCGATGCACACCTTTATTAACTTATCGGGCATTTATGGGTAAAAATGCTCTCCTTTTCCGGGCCGAAAGGGAAATAAGGGACGAGGATGTATCACTCCAGGTGAGACAATGCAGATGAAGTACGCACATCACTTCCACGCCTACCAGCCCGGTGATATCGTCTACGTTAAGGACGGCGACGGCTCAAAGCCGATAGAGTACGAGGAGAGGAAGAGCCCCGTCGCGATAAAAATCCGTGGAGAGGAGGTCAAAGGCGAGAACTGGACGAGGGCGATGCTCTATTCCTACGAGCACATAGCCGACACCCTCTCGCGCATGAAGGGGGTGAGCATTGACATAGAACCTTTCACGTTTCTGATGCTCCTCCGCTACCATAAGGGTGCATTTGAAGAGACCGTTGAACTTCTCCGGAAATTTGACGCCGTTCCGACGGTTCCCTTCCACCCGATAGTCCCACACCTCGACGAGTTCGAGGGGAGAATCCTTGCGAGGGTTTCCTTCGACTTCTACTCCCCGCTGATTGGGGACAAGCCCGTAATCGGCTACTGGCTTCCTGAGGCAGTGATAACGAGAAGAACGGCCCAGATAATCGAGTCCCAAACGGACAGGAAGCTGGTCTTCCTCCTCGATGAGAGACAGCTCCTCTACGACCTTCCCCAGGCGAAGCACTCCTGCAACCGCTATTCAAACTCCTTCGTCTTCGGAAGGGAGTGGGGCATAAGCGACGCCTTTGCCTTCAACACCCTCGATGTTCCGGGTCTGGTGTCCGCCACCCTCGCCTACCGCGACGACCACAAGGAGAACCTGGGCGTTCCCTACCTGCTATTCACCGCCAGCGACCTTGAGAGCCTCCTCGGAAACCCTGCCCAGCTCGACCGCTTCACCGCCTGGATGGACGGACTTGAGAGGAACGGCGTCGAACGGGTCTCGGCGGTGGAGTTCGTGAGGAGGAAGCTCTCGGGCGAGTTCAAGCGCTTGGACGGCGAGTGCTCCTTCGAGATGGGTGTTAAGGACTACTCCTCCTGGAGCGACTACTTCGACCTGAGCACGGACGGCAAGACGAGCGACTCCCGCTGGCTGGGATACAGGAGGATCGATGGAAAGGTTTTCGCGAGAGAAGTGAACGGCAGGAAAATCTCCCAGCTCTGGAAGGTCGCCTTCACGAGGCTCTTCGGGGAGCTCAACAGAACCATCCGCCTCGGCGTCCTGAAGGGCCTCAAAGAGCTTGGGGCCAATCCGGAGGAGTTCCTCGTCCGCTACGCGAGGATTTTCTTCAGGGACTACTACGACTACTTCGGCATGGAAACCTCTCCCGATTACGTGCTTGAACCGGCCAACGGCGAGGGGAACGCCTTAAGGCTCGGCAGGGTTTATTACCTGATGCTCCTCGCCAACCACTCCTGCCCGCGCTTCTGGGAGAACCTTGACACACGCGTCGCCTTCGGCAACGTCTCGGTCATGGCGAAGGCCCTCATTGAGCTGATGGAGTACTTCGAAGGCGGTGAACTCCAGAGCCTCTTCGTGGGGGCGTACCTCAAACTCCTCAACTTTGAGAGCCTCTACCACCTCTGGAACCTCGGGGCGATGCCCTCCTTAGAGGGCTGGGAGACTGGAGAGAATGCGTGGCTTGATGCGTTGAGACCTGAAGTCCCCAACAGCGGCTACAACGTCGTGACGAGGGCTTCCCTCTACGTTGGAAAGCGCGACCTGAGGGGCGAGCTTCGCTCCCTAATTGAGCCCTACAACCTCGACTGGGCCGTGGCGGATACAGGCCACATCCCGGGCGAGGTTCACGGTGAGTGGGAAAACGGGGAGTGGTGTGAACATAGAGCCTGATGTTTCCCCTTTCCCTAACCTTTCGTCCTCCTGTTTGGGGGATCTAACATTTAAAACCTCCGGCAACAACCAATTATACACGCCCCCTGTGGAGGGATGGGGATGGCGAACTCAAAACCAGAGGATGGTAAAATAGTAACCGAGCCCCTGCTGACGAAACTGGGCGGAAAGAAATACCTGGAGCTGAAACTCATTATACGGAAGGCAGGTGAGAGCCTTAAGCGGCACAGGAACTTCCTGCTGCTACTTCAGATTCCACTTCTCTCTGCTCAGGAAGAGGTAAGCACTCTCCTCCAACTCCTTGGGAACGTAGTCTAATAAGACATCCGCCCGCTTTATATTTTCCCGGATTCCTTTGCCGAGGGCCACCTGGTTCTTTTCGAGGAGCTCTGAGATAACGTCGACGATGCCCTCCTTTATTATTTTCTCGGCGTAGAGCCTCTTGCCCCTGAGCCATACTCTCGCGTTCTTCCTGTAGAAGTCCAGCCCCCTCTCCGTGAAGAACTCTGGTCCAGGCTTTATCGTTACCCTCTCACGTTCAATCCTGTCCAGTTCGAGCATTATGAACGCTTTTCCACCTGAGTAGCCAGCATCCCATCCGAGAACGGCGAAGCCCTTCCTTGAGAGGGCTTTCTCAAAGCCCCGCGCGCTCCTCTCGAGCTGGGGCAGGAGGAGGTCGTCTATTAAGTCCGGCTTCTCGAAGACCAGCACCAGCAGGTGGGTTCCCTTCCTCCTGAGCTCCCCGAGGTAATTCCCTGCTCTCGGCTTCTCAGGGAAGAAGAACTTCGCCGAGGGCCCATCTAGGAACTCCCTTGCCCTGAAATAGAAGCGCCCGTACTTCTCCCAGCTCAAGTTCGCCGCGACGTTCCTCCTCGGGTCAACGGGGTCGAGGACTATCAGGGGCCTGTCGCTATCGGCCTCGCGTCGGATGGTCCTCATGGCTATCTCATGCTCCCGCTTGAGCCAGTTTCCGGGGTCGATTATCTTCTGCCTCAGCATGAAGTCGACGTTCCTGAGGACTTCCAGGAACGAGCCGTATTTGATGACCAGGATCTCGGCCAGGTATCCCGAAAACCCCCTGACGTAAATCTCGCTACCGTAGGCGTTGATCCCCTTTAGAAAGCGCTTGAGGAGGCGGACATCATTGTTTCTGCCTTCAAGGTTCTCGATGACCCACTTCGTGTGGAGTATCGAGCGGTCCACGGCGGTTCTGACGTCCTTCCAGCTCTTAACGTCGTAGCAGGGCACGAGGTCGACCTTTACTTCCTTGTATGTGGCCCTCACGTAGGGGTGTTCCGCGTAGGCGAGCTCGTGGGAGTCGAGCTTTTCTGCTATTGCCTTTCCGAGCTCCAGCCCCCTCTCCCGGAGCTCTTCGAGGGGTGTTTCGAGGGGGAATGCCAGGAAGAGGTCGATGTCGTGGTCCCCGGCCAAATACGTGTCCTTCGCGAGGGAGCCGACGAAGTAGGGCTTGACGTCGAGGCCCAGGCTTTCGCTGGTCTCTTTCGCTATACCCTCCAGTTCCCTCATCAGGCCCTTGATGAATGCCCTCTCATCCTCGCTGGGCCTTATTCTCTGCAGAACCTCCCTGATGACGGCCTCGACGTCCATCTCCACACCTCACTCGGCCAGCTCGAACCTCGCTACCGTCTCGTAGATCGGCCCCTTCGGCGTCAGCGTGCTCTTCTTCAACTCTATGGCCTCAACATCAAACTCGCCGAAGTCCTCGTTGGCAAGGTCTTTGAGCGCCATCGCCAGCTCCAGTTTGTCCCTCACGAACTTGACGCGCCCGATTGTTATATGAGCAACGAAGTCCTTGTCCTTCTTGAAGCCCAACCTCCTCATCTCGCGCTCGACGTCGCTCGCTATCGCCTTTATCCCCTCGTCGTTTTCTATTCCGGCCCAGATGACGCGGACGTAGTTAGGGTTCGGGAAGACGCCTATCCCCTTCACCCTAACGCGGTGCTTCCTGTGCTTCTTCGCTATCTCAGCTAAAGCCCTCTTGATCTCCTCCGCCGTCGTCTCGTCGATCTCCCCAAGGAACTTGAGCGTCACGTGGAAGTTCTCCCTCTCGACGAACTTTATCTTGGCAGCTTTGTCCCCTATCCTCTCCTGGGCCTTCAGGAGGTTGTCGCGGACTTCGTCGCTAACCTCAATGGCTATGAACGCCCTCATATCACCACCTGAGAAAAGTTGGGGGAGGGGGTTAAAGAGATTTCGAGTCGTTCTTTTCTAATGCCCTCCGAAGATTCTTTCAACGAGGATCACTACAACCAGCTCAATAATGAGGCCCAAGATTATGAAGTACTCCTTTTTGATGCTGATTAGGAATGACAAGGCTAGCCACAGGAGAGTGAAGGCTCCGATCGTTATCATCCCACCCTTTGGAATGTTCCCATCGAGGTATCCCCCAAGCACGATCATGAAAATTAGCCCACCAGTTTGAACCCACATCCATTGGCGGTTGATTTGTCGTGGGAAGTCCATGAATGCCAGTGCAAAAAGGAAGAGAAAGTAAATGAATGGAAGCACGAAAGTCCAGCGCTTCATGTTGTCACCTCACGGATTTGATAAATGATAGTCATTTTTAAGTGTGTAGCTGGCTATCCTGAGGTATTTTAAGACGGGTCCGTACTCGTATCCCGGGGGCATCCAGTTCCAGTGCCATTCGTATTTCCAAGCGAACCATATCCACAAGCAACCATGTTCATCTAAAAGGTAATCTTTGAATGCTATTCCTCCTGCCAAGCCGACAATAGATCCAACAATAGCCCCTGGCACATTGGCGAAGTAAGCTCCTATAGCGGCGCCTAATGCGGTAGGTCCAACCTCAAGAATGAACTCTGATTTTGCATTGGAAAAGTGTAGGTGTGTGAGTTTATTGCCTTTTATTGAGACAGTGTCCCAGGGTTCTATCCCATAGTATTCATAATCTGGATGAGGATACCGTATCATGTAGCCTTTGACAAAGTATACTCCATCCCACCAGTAGTGTTGCTGTGTATTGTACGCTGTGGTAGTGGAAGGCTTCTCGTTTATCAGCTGCTTTGATATTAACTGTTTCGTTCTCAATCCTGGGGCTATTATGTTTGTGGGGGTTTTTATGGATTGATAAGCCCCAAATGAATCTCTTACCGTTAGTAGATATGAGTTCCCCATCTTGGTGGATGTTATATAAACAATGTCTACTGTCTTACTTGTGGTTGTGTTTTTGATTAGTATCGTTGCTTCATTGCCATTGGTTTTGTAGTCAATCAGTAGATACCCAAAAATAAACACTTGTCTTGTTGGGGTATTCACAATGAGTTTGGTTGGGAACTCCTTCATAACAATTACCTTTGAGTGGGGGGTTTGAGTGGGACTTGACATCGCTGCCGCGCTTCCAGCCGTCACTCCAACCATCAGCAGTCCGAGGAGGACTGCGAACAACGACTTCCACCGCATGAGGTTCACCTCCTTAGAGTTTCTGCATTACTATTTGGATAGTTTATCCTTTATAAGCTTTTCCTTTTATTATTAGTAATATTTCTTTCTTTTTTTCTAATATAAATTTATTTTAATACGAGTTTTTTTCTTAGAACAGTCCAAAAGAAACACAAGTAAAAGAGTTGCATGGTGATGCAAAGGAAGAGCGGGAAGTAAAAAAGAAACTCACTCCCTCACAACAACCGGGAACTCCTCCCAGGGGAAGACTATCCACTTGTCGGTGCGGAAAACGTAGAAGTCCGGAACCACCTTCGTCCAGGGCTTCATGCTGAGGCAGGCGACCTTGACATCCTTCGCCCCGGCCTTCTTGACTTCCTCGATGACGACCTCGAGGGTCTTCCCGGTGTCGCTGACGTCGTCGACGATGACGACCTTCTTGCCCTCCAGCGAGCCGTGGAGGGGTATGGTTATGAGCGGCTTCTCCATCCTCTCCTCGATGTCCTTGTAGAACTTGACGTCGATGACCTTGACCTCCAAGTCGCCGAGGATGTGGCTGAGCCTCACGGCCGGGATGAGCCCGCCCCTCGCTATGCCGACTATGACGTCGGGTTTATACTCTCTGAGCCGGTCAGCGAGTGCGAATATCGCCCTGTCAACCTGCCACCAGGTGAGGTAAACCTTGTCCATGTCAACACCTCCGAATAGCGTGAGTTTTGATACCCACAACTTAAGGCTTTGTGTGATGGATAGAAGTTAAAGTCCTACGCTTAAAAAGCCTCCGTTGGCAGGAAAATGTCAAAATCAAGAAAAGGGAGGTGAGCTAACTGATGACGCACTTGCTCCATCCGCACCTCGGACAGGTGGCGCAGCCGCTCTCCATCCTGAGCTCCACCAGCTCGCCGTCCTTCTCGTAGCAGACCGGGCAGTACGCAACGCCGAGGAGCTCCTTTATCTTCTCCTCGGGCAAGTCGGGCTTCTCCGCGTGGTGTGGGTGCTCGTGGAGCGGCTTTGGAGCCGAAACGTGGGAGACTGAGAAGGTCAGCCCCTGCGGCTGGGACTCCTTCTTTCCGTTGGTGCCGTTGAGTATTGCCTCGACGTTGATGAAGCGCGCCAGCCACGGCTCCGCCTCGACGATGGCCTTGAGCCTCTCGACAGCGTACTTGCTCGGCTTGGCCTTAACGCGCTGCTTCTTCTCTCCCTCGACGCTGTAAACCTGAACCGAGAGGGAGCCGTCGCGGTAGACGGTGACTCCCTTGCAGCCCAGCTTGTAGGCGAGGAGGTAGGCGGCCTTGACGTCCTCAACGGTCGCGTCGTTCGGCATGTTGATGGTCTTGCTCGCGCTGTCGGTGAGCCAGAGCTGGATGTTGGCCTGGGCGAGGATATGGTCGAGCCAGTGGATGTCCATAGAGGTGACGAAAACCCTCTGAAGCTCCTCCGGAACCTCTTCGAGGCCCTGTATGCTTCCGTAGTTGTCGCTTATCTTCTTGAGGAGCTCGTCGCTGTAGAGGCCGCGCTTCTTGAGCTCTGACTCGAAGACAGGGTCTACGTAGTAGAACTCGCCGACGGTGACGCTCTTCTTGTAAACGAGCGCGAATATCGGCTCGATTCCGCTGGAGGTGTCGGCTATCATGCTGACCGAGCCTGTCGGCGGACAGGTAGTGACCATTCCGTTCCTAACTCCAAATTTCTTGATATCCTCCGCCAGCTCGTCCCAGGGCAGGTTCCATATCTCGCGGTGGTAGAAGCCCTCAACCGGGAGCTCGCCGTCCTTGTACTTGGTCTTCTCGTAGAGCGGGAAGGACCCGCGCTTCTTGGCCGCCTTAATGGAGTACTTGTAGGCGTAGAAGGTGAGGTATTCGGTGGCTTTCCTCATGAAGGCGAAGCCTTCCTCGCTGTTGTACGGTATTCCGAGCTTGAAGAGCGCATCGGCGAGGCCCATCATCCCGACGCCTATCCTCCTGGTGAGCTTGGTGTTGCGGTCTATCTCCGGGAGCGGGAACTTGTTCACGTCGATGGCGTTGTCGAGGTACTTGGCGACCTTCTGGATCACGTAGGCGTACTCGTTCCAGTCGAAGTAAGGCTTCCCTTCGTCGTCGTACTTCACGAACTTTGCGAGGTCAATCGAGGCCAGATTGCACGATTCGTACTCGTAGAGGGGCTCTTCACCGCACGGGTTGGTCGCGCGGATTTTCTCGCCCTTTGCCGGCTCGAGAACGTTCCTCCTGTTGATAACGTCAAAGAATATAACCCCTGGATCGGCCTTGGCCCAGGCCATGAAGGCGAGCTCCTCGAAGAGGCTCTTGGGGTCTATCTCCTTCGCCTTCTCCCCGGTCCTCGGGTTTATCAGCGGGTAGCGCTTGCCCTCCCTGAGGGCCTCCCAGAAGTCCTCCCAGAGACCGACGCTTATGTTGAAGTTGCTGAGCACGTTGGTTCCGACGTTCTTCTCCTTGGCGTGGATGAACTTCTCGACGTCCGGGTGCCAGACCTCGAGGATGCCCATGTTCGCCCCGCGCCTTACGCCGCCCTGCTTGATGACGTCGCTGACTGCATCGATGAGGTGCATGAACGAGACGGGCCCGCTGGCGGCGCCGGTAGTGGTTCCAACGAGGTCGCCCTCAGGGCGGAGTTTTGAGAAATTGAGGCCGGTGTTGTGGACAAAGACCATACCGTTTTCTCCAGCTAAATAATTCTGATAGTTTTCTACAGTTAAATCATAGAAAGTCCTTGGCTCGTTTGTCGTTTGTATCTCCTTTACGACTTCGAGACCCTCCACGAGGTAAAGTATCCTTTTGACTTCGTTTTTCCCGGTCTTTTCATAGAGCTTCCTGAGCATCTTGACGAGGACAGCCTTTGAGACCCTTCCTCTTGTGTGCCACTGTCCTAGGGATATTTTTTCGTTTTCTATAATGACGAGGGTCTGGCTTCCGTTCGTCTTAAACTCAACGCCGTGCTTTGAAGCCCATCTCTTAAATGCCTCGAAGTTAAGCGGAAGGCCAAAAGTCCCTCCCTTGTGTCCCTCCAGGAGAGCTTCAAGCTTCCCCCTCTTCTCCCCGTTTTGGAGGTTCGTCCCTATTAACTCGTAGAACCTGAGCAACGAGGAGTACTCCTCAATGTGGACGACGTAATCAACGCCGTCTTTTCTGGGTTTCTCCCGCATCCTTGCCTTGATTCCGAGTGAGTTAAGGTAGTGTGTGATGTCCTCTATAAGTTTCCTGTTCACCATGCCCATTTCAACGCCCGGCTTGCTGTTTACGTGCCCTTCCGCATCGAACAGTCCTGCTATAAACGACAGTACCGCGGCACGGTCTCTCCTGAGGATTTCGGGGGGGATTCCATTGTCTAACCCTTCTAAGAGTTTCATGTAGTGGGATGTTATCTCCCTGGCCTTTATGTCGATGTAATAAACGTTCCTATCCCTCTGGAGGCTGTATCTCTTCCCGAACGTTTCTTCAAGGTACCTGTTTATGATTTCGAAAGTTTCGGGTTTGTAATCGTATATCCTTAGTCTGTCGTAAACGTACTCGTGACCCTTAACGTGTGCATGGTACCTGTCAAAGCTTCCATCGCCCGCTATGAAGCCGGCGAGCCAGTAATCAAAGATGAACTCGTGATTGTTGTCCTCTGGCATCCCTCCTACTAACATGTC
>JAMOTW010000029.1 GCA_027062125.1 Thermococcus sp. | reverse complement strand
TAGAGGAGGTAAACGCCCACTATGAGGGCAACACCCGGGAAGGCGTGGAGAACGAGGAGGAGAACCATCATGGTCTTCCTTCCGCGGAAGTCTATCCTTGAGAGGGAGTATCCAGCGAGGGCGCTTATCCCGGTAACGACGCCGGCAACACCAAGGGCCACTATGAGAGTGTTGAGGGTTATGCGCCATATGTTAACCCTTATTCCACCGGTGGTGGCTATCTTCCCCTGGAAGAGGTTTATCCAGTTCTCAAGCGTTAGGCGGAAGGAGTTGGGGTCGAGGTTGGTGACCATCTCCGTGCTGAAGCTCGAAAGGACGAGGAGGGAAAAGCCCAGGATGAGCGGGAGGCTCGCAAGGAAGAGGGCGAGGATTATGAGCCGCTCGTACCTCTTGGGTCTCGTCTCCACGTCCCTCATCAGAAGTCCCCCCTGGGCTTTTTCATCATCCTCTCAAACTTGAGAACCTTGAGCGTCACGAAGCCGCCGAGGATTCCGATTACGGAGAGTATGACGGCCGCTGCAGCGGCCAATCCCTGGTCCTGTTCTCCCCTGCCGAAGGCCGTGTTGAAGACGTAGAGCGCCAGGGTTGTTCCGTAGTCCCTGTTGACGAGGTCCCACTGGACGAGCAGGAAGAGGTGCGGATAGGTCGTCAGCAGGCTGAGGAACTGCCACGTCAGGACGTAGAGGAGGTGCCATTTAATCATCGGAATCAGAATCCGCCTCGATATCTGCCAGGATGAGGCGCCATCAACCCTCGCGGCTATGACGAGTTCCTTGGGTATCTGATTCAAGGCCGAGGTGAAGACTATCATTCCGAAACTTACACCGACCAGGCCGTTAACGAAGATTATCACGCTCCACGCCCCCCAGGGCGTTACCTGGCCCCAGGGGATGGGTTGCGAGATGAAGCCGAGACTCATGAGGATCGAGTTCAGGGTTCCGATTTCACTCCCGTGGAAGAAGTAGTACCAGACGAGGCTGTAAACCGCTATCGGCGACATCCTGGGAAGGAGCCATAGGAGTCTGTAGGAAGAAGCCGGCCTCTCGTTGATGAAGAAGGTCGCGAGAGCCAGCGCAAGGCCGCCGAAGACGTTTATCACGAGGGTTATTCCAACGAACACGAGGGTGGTCATGATCACGGCCTTAAACGTCGGATCGTGCTGGAACATATAGAAGAGCCTGTGGTAATTATAAAGGCCCACAAAGTCAGTGAGATACCTCTCAACGTTCCAGTTCCTCATACGGGTCATGCTTATGTAGATGGTCATGACTAAGGGCACCAGATAGAACAGGAACACCATCAGCACCATCGGGGAAAGAAAGAAGGAAAGATCCCTGAGCTTGCCCTTTGTCATGGCATCACCTCATCCCTGCGGGAACTTCCAGTCCTTGGGTATCTCACCCTGTATCTCGACGTTCTGGGCGAGCTCCGGGTCTGCCTGGACCTTCTGGATGATGTAGTTGACCGCCTCCTCCGGGGTCATCTCACCCCTCAGAACCTTGTCAACGGCCTCCTTGAAGATGTCGGCCAAAGCCGGATACTTCGGGTGGGCTGGAGCGAGGTGGGTGTACTCGAGCATGTAGCTGACGTCCGCTAAGAACTGGGCGTTTATCGGGTTGACGGTCGCCTGAACTATGTCCCTGATGTTGCTCTTCACCTCATCGCTCAGGTCGAGGTTGAGCGCTTTGAGGTCGTTGAGCCACTTCTCGTCCTTGATCAAGTTTGCCGCCTCTTTTCTCACGGGCAGATGGGCAGAGATAACGCTGTGTATGGCGTTTATGTCCGGGTCGCTGGCCTTGATGAGCATCAGGAAGGCGAGCTTGTGGTAAACGTCTTTGAGCTCGTCGTACTTCGGGTTCAGCTGGCCAGCCTTGGAGTTTATCATCCAGACGAAGGGCTGGCTGAGGGTTACCGGCTCCTTACCCTTCTCTCCAGCGGGGAAGAGGGTGTAGTAGAACCAGTCCCTCACCTCTTCGGGCTTCAGGCCCCTCGGTGTTCCCTCCTTGGCGTAGTACTGCTTGGTCTGCCACTCGGTCCAGTACCAGGTTCCGCCTATGTCGAAGAGCGTCCTGCCCTCGACGACCGTCGGGTGTATCTGCTTGGCCCAGTCCCAGCTCATTATGTCCTCCGGGAGCAGGCCATCGCGGGCAAACTTCCACTCAACGTAGAGCCACTTGTAAACTGCAGGAACGTCGAGGACGAGCTTTCCGGTGTTCGGGTCGTAGAGCTTTCCACCGAAGGCGAAGATGAACTGTATCAGGTCGGGGTGAGCCGAGCCCTTCCTGTGGATGAGGCCCCACTCCACAACACCCTCATCCTTGGCCTTCTTGGCCCAGTAGTAGACGTCGCTCCACGTGAACTCGCCGTTCTTCACCTTCTCATCGAGGCCGTTGAGGTCAAAC
>JAMOTW010000028.1 GCA_027062125.1 Thermococcus sp. | reverse complement strand
CTGTCGGCAATTCCGCCTGTAAAAACGTCGGTTGCAAACATGACGAGAAGATAGAGCGAATACAGGTAGCCAACCTGTGAATAGCTCAGACCAAGGGCATCCTTGAAGTAAACTGTGAGAACAGGCGTTATGATGTTTCTGCTGTAAAAGATAACAACGCTAACCAGAATCATTTTCATAGAGATTGGGTTCAGCGATTTGGAAGGGTGGGGAGGAAAGGGAATAGAAACACCCCCTCACTCTTCAAGCAAGTGGTATGAGTATTCTGGAAGCTCTGGTGGAAACCTGCCCGATACAAAGGGACATTTAGTTAAATCCCTCCTATTTAAGGCGTCTTCCCAGATACGTTTTAGGGGCTCTTGTCTAAGATCTCCGAGGAGAATATCCCTAACACCACTACACTGGATTACCTTTCCATCATATCTAATTCTCAAGTCCATAGTTCCAGTAGGGCAGTTATCATAATTAAATTCTGGTGTTAGAGCAGGAGCATATATGGAGATAAACGGACGATAGTCCACGGATACATCCAACTCTCTATTTGCTTTATCCACGATTTCAAAAAACTGAACTAACATTTCTGGGGTCAAAAGTGCAGGTTTATTATTAATGGCCCCTTTCCCAATTGGAAGGTAATGAAGTAGGGTTACGTGCGAAACACTCAATGAATCCAGAAGAACTAAATGATCCCATAGATTTTGAATATTGATTGTACTAACAACAGATTTGATATGAACTTCAATATTCTCACTCCTCAATAGCCTGATGTTCTCAACAATTTGATTAAATATTCTTTTAGCAATACTCAAATCGTCTAAGTTCATGTATTTCGCATAATCCATTGGATTACCATGTAAACTTACTACCACTGGCATTGGGGGTATTAGTTTCAATGCAGCTAACTGTTGCTTTATCAAGTAACCGTTAGTTATTACAGTAGAGTACATATCATATTCTCGGATTTCTCTAATTATATTATAAAACTCCTTTCTAAGAAGGGGCTCACCACCAAGCAAAACAAAGTAAAATACCTCCATGTCGCTAGCCTGCTTTATTATATTGCGCATCTCGTCAAATGAGAGGTCTTTTCCCACATTTTTGTCACCATATACATAGCAGAAATTGCAAGAGAAGTTACAATTTTTAGTTATCTCCCACACCAAACGTATTGGAGATTTAGGGCGAGGTATAATAGAGCTGATTTTTGGATCCCCTATTTTTGGATAGTTCTTGGAGGAAAAGGTTTTGTTTGGATTTATACTAACCACATACTTTCCATACTCTCCAAGTGCCAATTTAATTGCATTAAGAAAGGAATCCAGTTCCCAGTTAGAAATCCCTTTATGCTCCAATGTGTTCACAAGAGCACTATAATCTAAGTTACCATACGTAATGAGATGCTCCTTTATATAGCCAGCTATTTTCAACCCCTTGTCTGTAACAACAACGGGAGCTTTTAGTTTGGGCAGGAACAGTAAACCCCCATTATTTTCTTTTCTTAATAATAACCCGTCAAGATATTTGACAAATTCTTCATTTGGCATAGAAAAAATGGAAGAAAGTTTCATATAAGACCCTCCCATCTCAGCTTTTTTCAACATGAATCTGTGGAAGCTGGAGAAATGTTCCAGCATCCTCATTGTAGTGCCCACATGCCCCAACTTTTGCAACTTTTTCCAAGACTCCCACCACATATGTAGATTCATTTACTTCGGGCTTCATAACATCACCTCCAAAGTAATGTTCAACAGTATAAAACTACGAGTAAACTTAAAAATTTTTTTAAAGACAACAATTATTAACTAAAGGTTTAAAACCAAAAAGAGAAAAAAGGTATGAAAAAGAAAGTTATTAGAAGCGTCTAAAACTCCGGAATCCTTATCGGCGCCTGCAATTCCTTCTCGTTCTTCTCGAGGTTCGTCGCGAGCATCTTTATCCTTTCGCAGCCCTTTATCTCCCTTATGAACTCGGCCACGCTCTTTGGAACGAGCTCCTCCCAGGGCTCTCCCTCGATCATTCTGCGCCTTATTTCAGTCGCTGAGAGAATGTCCTTCCGGAACATCGGCTGGACAATGACCTCGTAGCCCTTCTCGCGGAAGAGCTGGGCAACGAGCGAGTTCCCTGTAAAGACAACGTCGAAGCGCGGAACCATGCTCACCACGTAGGTCGCCCAGATGGCGTTGAAGTTGATGTCCGGGAGCGGAATCAGGTAGTAGCGCTTGTCGTTGAGATCTGCCTCGTTCAACGCTCTGATGAGCATCTCCATCCTCTCGCTCGTCGTGAAGGGATTCTTCAGCGTATGACTCGCCTGGGCGCTCCCAATTCCTATGATTACCTCATCAACCTGCGAAAAAACAAATTCGAGCGCCTTTATGTGGCCGTTATGAACCGGCTGAAATCGACCGACAAAGAGGCCGCGTTTGACCATTCAATCACCCCCAATCAGCTTCACCCTGACCTCATCCCAGACCTTCAGGCCGAGCTTTTCAGCGGCACTCCCCTGATTGACGGCTATCTCAAGGTAGTCGTGGCTTCCTGGCAAAGCTAAAAGCTCGCCGGGCTTTACCTGGCCGTAGGTCTCGTGGTATGGAACCGTAAGACCAAGATCGGGCAGTTCGACGGCTTTGGGCATCTCGTAGCCTTCAAGATTGAGTATCACGTTCCCGAAGTCGTCGATGTAGATGACCCGAAGGAGCCAGCCGTCACCCCTCAACTTCGGCTCGAGGTCCAGCTTGATCAGGCTCTCGAGGGGAATCTCGACCGCGAACTGCTCCGGTTCTATGCCGGCCTCAAGAAGCGCCCCGGCCGGGCCGAAGACGTCCCGTCCGTGGAAGGTCGAGCTTATCCTCCACCCCGTGAAGCGCCTTATCCTCTCGGGGTCTATCTCCCAGGCGCGCCTTGGCTTTATGTGTTTCATTGGGAGCGTCGCCAGTCCGTTGTCCGGAACCACGAGGAACTGCTCGCCCTCGATGATAACGGCCCTCCTCTCGGTCCCCACGCCGGGGTCAATGACGCCGACGTGAACCGTCCCCTCAGGAGAGTACTTAACCACCTGCTCCATGACGAAGGAGCCCTCGACGATGGAGTGCCGGGTTATAGCGTGGGTGACGTCCACTATCCTCGCGTTCGGGTTGACCCTGAGCATCGCCGCCTTCATCTCGCCGACGTATGGTCCCCTAAGCCCGAAATCGGTCGTCAGCGTTATCACCGCCACCACCTAAAGTTTATTAACCGGTTGACCTTTAAAGGGTTTGGAAGATGGTCATGAGAAAAGGCCTCCTCGTGCTCCTCGTTCTTGCCGTGCTGGCTTCCGGCTGCCTCTTCAAACCGCCGGCCGAGGTCAGGTTCTCTTTGGACAAGACGACGGTCGCCCCAGATGGGACAATCCACGTCATGGTCCTCGTCAACAACACTGGAAAGGTGGGTCTAACTGGGGCAACGCTTGTTCTCGGGGACGACAGCTTCCAGATACTGCAGGAGCCGAGGTTTCCGGATGTGTTGCCCGTTGGACAGGCAGTCCAGCTCGTATGGATACTTAAAGCCCCCTCCAAGCCGGGCTACTACAACCTCAAGCTCTCCCTCGAGCTGACGGACGAGCTTAAGAGGACATGGACGGGTTTCTACGGCCAGTTCAGGGTCGTTGTGTCCGAGGAGGCCCTGCCGCCGATGGAGGTAGAGCTCAACGTGAGCGGTCCCAGGACACTGAGGGGAGGCGAGACCTCAAGGATAACCGTCACGATGAAGAACACCCTGGACGTGCCCCTCGACCTGGTTGACGTGAGGCTCGACCTCCTCGACGGCATGAAGGTGGTGAGTGCCGACGCGCTGCCGGACACGATCCGGGAGGGTGAAACCCTCTCCCTGAGGTACACCGTAAAGGCCCCCTACGCCTACAGGAACGGCTATGTGTCCGTGATATTGAGGTACAAAATCGGGGACACCGAGAAGAGCGTCGTCAAGAGCGTTCCCCTCGAGGTCGTCTGGACCCCCTGGAACGAGAGCGCGGAGACACTGAAGGAGGCCTACGGCCTCAAGTACCACTGGATAACGGACGGATACCTCGTCGACGGCTACTGGGCCGAGAAGTACAACTCCACCCCGGCGTTCGACAGGGAAGAACTCAGGAACGAGACGCTCAAAATTGTGGGGGACTCCAAATCCGAGTGGCAGGCGGCGGAGGCAATATACCGCTGGATGATGCGCACGTACTCCTTCGGGGACACCACTTCGACTCTTGAACCGGACAAGATACTCATCCAGGACAGGATAAGCTACGCCGAGGGGCAGATACTGATGACGGCGATGCTCCGCTCGGTGGATGTCCCCGCGAGGGTCGTAACGCTCTACGACGGGACGGACTGCACGAAGAGGCCGATAACGGAGTTCTACACCGCCGACGGCTGGTACGTCGTGGACATCGAGCACAACTTCGTGGGCTCGCTCGAGGACTACCTGGCCAGCCCGTACTTCCCGCGGCTCTACCAGCTCATAACCGTGGACGGCTACCGGCTGGTGGCCCAGACTCCGGCCGGGCTCCAGGGACACGAGCACGTCGATGTCACAGGGGACTTCATAGCAGACCTCGAGGACAGGCTTCTGACGGTTATCAATGGCAGGCTCCAGCCGGAGCTTAGGTCAAAGGTAATGGTGGTTATGAACTCCCTCGACGAGAACGAGCGCCTCTACGCGCTGTTCCTCTTCAGCTCGGCCCCGAGCGACGACGAGCTCAACAGGGTCATCGGGGAGTACGACACCAGGAGAATAGAGCAAAACGTAAAAACCATGTACGAGTTCTACAGGGGCATGGAGTGGAGCGACGACTTCACGCGTTACTGGAGAATATTCGCGGGTGAGGTGAAATGATAGTCATCCTTCGTCTGGGACACAGGCCCGAGAGGGACAAGAGGATAACGACGCACGTCGCTTTAACGGCGAGGGCCTTCGGGGCGGATAAAATCGTGATCGCGGCGGAAGAGGACGAGCACGTTAAGGAGAGCGTGGAAGACGTTGTTAGGCGCTGGGGAGGGCCGTTCGGCATAGAGTTCAACCCCAGCTGGAAGAAGGCAATGCGTGAGTGGAAGGAAAAGGACGGAATCATCGTCCACCTAACGATGTACGGTATCCACATAGACGACGCCCTCCCTGCGATAAGGGGGGAGCTGAAAGCCGGGAGAGACATCATGGTCGTCGCCGGGGCCGAGAAGGTCCCGAGGGAAGTCTACGAGATGGCCGACTATAACGTGGCGGTTGGAAACCAGCCCCACAGCGAGGTGGCGGCCTTAGCCGTGTTCCTCGACAGGCTCCTCGACGGTGAGGGTCTGAGGAAGGAGTTCCAAAACGCGAAGCTCAAGATAATCCCGCAGGAGAGGGGGAAGAGGGTAATCGAGCTTTGACCGGTGGTCGCGATGGTCCTCAATAGATACAGGGAGAACGTCAAGGGCTACCTCGAGGCGATCGTGAGGCCGCTGGCCAGAGCGGGGGTAACGCCGAACACAATAACCGCCATCGGACTGCTCATAAGCCTCGCAGGGGCGTACCTCTTCTACCTGAACGAGCAGTTCTGGGCGGCGATAGTTCTGCTAATCGGCTCTCTGATAGACGCGCTCGACGGAACCTTGGCGAGAATGACGGGGAAGACGAGCAGATTTGGAGCCTTCCTCGATTCAACCTTCGACAGGATAAGCGACGGAGCAGTTTTGTTCGGCATAGCCGCTGGGGGTCTCGTTGACTGGAGGATAGCGTTCATCACCTTCATGGGCGCCTATCTGGTGAGCTACGAGCGCTGCAGGGCCGAATTGGCAGGCTCCGGCAAGCTCGCCGTCGGCATAGCAGAGAGGGCCGAGCGTTTGCTGATCCTCATAGGCTTCGCCCTCTTCGGCTACGTTGAATACGGCGTTTACCTCGTTGGAGTGCTCGCGTGGATAACGGTAGTGCAGAGGATGTGGGCCGCCTACCAGAGGCTCAAATGAGAAAGCGGAAAAGCACGAGAATAGAAAAACAGGGGGGATGACGAGAATTTCGCTAGGCGAGGCACAGCCGATGAAGAGCCCTGCCGTTGCGGACCCTTGCTGTCCTTCTTTTTTATTGTCTGGATGACTCACTTTCCATCAGGCCCTTCACGATTTCGACGACCTCGCTCAGTTTTGACACCACAAAGTCGCAGTTCCCCCAGAGGTCGCGTTTCTGGGCGTTTGGGTCGAGGAGGACGCTCATCATGCCGATGTTTTTGGCACCGACGCAGTCCTTGGCGGGGTTATCGCCGACGTAGATGGCTTCCTCGGGCTCAACCCCCGCCCTCTCCAGGGCAAGGAGGAAGGGCCTTTCGTGGGGCTTGTAGAAGCCCGCATCCTCGCTCGTCGTTATGCTGTCGAAGAGGTCGTAGATTCCGAGGGCCCTCAGGTGGGCCTCGATGTAGTCGTTGTCGGAGTCGGTGATTATTCCGACGTGCAGGCCGAGGGCTTTGAGGGCCTTTATGGTATCGACGGCGTCTGGGAAGAGCTCTCCAAACCTCTCGTGCATCGCTATGCTTATCTCCCAGAAGTCCTCCGGGACGGAGAAGCCGTGCCTTTCTGCAACCATATTCATCGCTTCCGTGTCCACATCGCGGATCTTCACGTAGGGCTTTCCGGCCAGCTCCTTGAAGAGCCTTGAGCTCTCGTTCTCGTACTCCTCCCAGACTTTGACGTAGTCCAAATCCTCCCTGCCGGCCCTTCTGAGCACTTCCCTCACGATGTTCTGGTGGGTTACGTTTTCTCCGGCTTTGGTTATCAGGGTGCCGACGAAGTCGAAGAAGACGGCTTTCATCACAACCACCGGGTTAAGTCTGCCGTGGACGTTAAAACCCTTCCCGGGCACAATGACAAAATTCAGTCGAAAATCCTTCGGAAACCTGCCGGTCTGATAGAAGAAACCTGGAAAAGCTTTTATCTCCCCTCGAAGTCCTCGAAACGGAGGAAGGGGGTGAGGAAAATCGAGGCGATACTCCTCGTCTGGGGCGTCCGGGACGAGGTTCTGGAGAAGCTCCCCGTCGAAGGGTACTGGCTTTACGGGGAGTACGACTTCATAGCGAAGGTGGAATTCCGGGACGAGTTCGAGATGGAGCAGTTCGCGGGGGAGCTGAGGCACTTAATCCACGGTGGAAGCTTCAAGCTCATGCCGGTTACCCTCTCGGCCGTCAAAAAGAACGCTGGGGGAACGGAAACGGTCTCAATGCTTGAATCGCTCAAAGTTTCGGCCCCATGAGGCCCATTTTCTTCAGTTCTTCGTAGGCCCTCCTGAGGGCGTCCCTTATGAGGTAGCGTTTGTTCATGCCGCCGAGCCTGTGGGCGGCTTTCCTGAGACTTCCCGCCTCGAGGAAAAGCTCTATCAGCTTTCTGTCTTCCTCCGAGAGGTCGAGGTGCTTCAAGGCCATCTCCGCTATCTCAACGGGATTGTTGCCCTCGTAGGCATAGTCGGAGCTCATGACCGGTTTATCAAACTTCTCGACCAGGCGGAAAACAACGACGTGGGCCGGGGAGTCGTCGTTGACGTACCTGTAGTGGGTTTTTAGGGTCTTTATCAGCTCCTCCCTGCTGGAGAAGCCGTCGAGGAATGCATCCTCGTCGGTCAGCTCCCCAACTGTCTTGCTCTCGACCCTCTCTATTACCGCCTTCCCGAGGGCGTAGCCGCCGGAGTGTATGAGAACCTCGTCGCCGGGATTCAGGTTGGGCCTCCTGCCGAGCCTCACCGTTGCCCTCTTCTTCCCGCTCAGTATGGCCTCGGCGTAGCGCCCGTCGAACTCGAGGTGGCGCATGGCCATCACCGCTTACCGCTCTCACCCACGAGCTTGAACCTTATCGCGATCACGCCGTAGCGGTTCTCCTTCCACTTGGGGTACATGTTGTGGAACCGCTTTACGGCCCTCTCAAAGCTCGGCTCGTCGGGGAAGATTTTCTTTATCGGCTCCTCGCGGAGGACCTGGCGGAAGGTCTCGTAGGATTTAACGCCCGTAACCACCGCGGGAACCTCGTCGTTGAAGATTATCTTGTCCCCCTGCTTTATCCCCTTCAGCTGCGGATAGGCAACCCTTACCTCTATCCTCTTCTCGCCCGACTTTATGTAGTCGAGGTACTCATCGCGAACGCGAAGTCTGTAAACCCTCATCTTCACCACACCCCGATTTCTCGCCCCGCTTAAAAGGCTGATGGAAACTTTTAAATCCTTTAGCACCGAAGTAAGGTCAGGTGTGAGGTATGAGGAGAAGCGCCCAGGGGGCCATTGAGTACCTTTTCATGCTCGCGGCCGTGCTCGTGCTCGTGCTGATAGCAGCGAGAGTAATCCTCAACGGCGTCAAAAACATGAACGAGGCAATAGGGGACTACGTCGACCAGGTGAGGCAGGAGATACTCGAAGACCTCTGAGGTGGAATCATGGGATACGTTCCCCTGTTTCTGGGGCTGGTTATGGGAGCCGTTACTTCGTACACCGACCTGAAAACCGGTTTCATAGACGACATAAACGTCTTCCCGACCCTCGCACTCATCGGAAAGCTGCGAGGATGGGAGGGCGAGGAGAGCGAGGGACTGCTCGATAAAATCCCGATTCCTGCCGTCGAGGCGGGAATCATCTACTACCTCTACCTCGGGCTTAAGGAGGGCAACGCCCTTCTCGCGGTCTCCGGGCTGGCCGGCTTCGTCCTCGGCCTCCTCCTCGGCCTCCTGCTGTACTACATAGGCGCCTGGGCCAGCGGCGACGCCCTCATCCTCGCGGGCTTCTCGGCCCTTCTTCCCTACCCTCCGGAGAACGCCTCCCTGATTCCGCCGTACGCGGTCGGCTACCCCCTATATCCCCTGACGATACTCCTCAACAGCCTCATCGCGATATTCCCTTTCATATTCCTCTACGCCTTCGGCGTGATACTCCTCAGAAGGCAGTTTGAGGAGCTCAGACGCATATTCACCGACGGGGCGAGGCTCACCGCCGAGGTCTCCCTGTGGATAATGGCCGCCCTCGGCTTCAGGCTGATTCTCCATGACCTGACTGGAGTGGCCATAGTGGGAATATGGTCGTGGCTCTTCACGATAGTCGTGATATACGTCCTCGGGAAGTTCAGGAAAACCGGTGACGTAATCGGTCTCGCGGTGCTTGCTTACCTCCTCTACACCGGCCCCGTGCCGATGGCGAGAGCTTTCCTTAAGCTTCTGGCGACGCTCTACCTGTTCAAGGTGTTCTTCTCCCTCGTCAAGTTCATGAGAACGGGCGTCCTCATGGAGGAGGTGCCCGTCGAGGAGCTCGAGGAGTGGGACATACTCGGGGAGACGGTGTTCGAGAGGGAGGGTGAGGTCCTCAGGGACAGGAGCGACCTCTTCACCCGCATGAAGAACGCCGTAACTTCGGCCGACCCATCCCTCCTAAGACCCGACTACGGGAGGGTAATAGCGTCCCCCACTGCGGAGGGGCTTAGGAGGGAACAGATAGAGGAGCTCAGGAAGCTGGTCGAGGAGGGAAAACTCGAGAACCGCTTTTTGAGGAAGAAGTCCATGCCATTCGCCCCGGCCCTCTTCCTCGGCTTCCTCATCAGCTACTTCTGGGGAGACATCTTCTGGTGGATTCAGATGAAAATAGGGGGGATGTGAGTTAGGCTTTTAACCTCGCGCCCTTAAACTCCACCGCCGGCCCGGCGTCCGCCCACCCCGCGGAGGGGTGAAGCGGGGGTTCCGGCCGGGCCGACAGGGGGATGACGAGCTTTTGCTTTGCTGATGGGTGATGAGCACGCCCTTCCCCGACCCCTCAGATCAGGCCGGCGATTATCTCCTTCACTTCCCTGAGGCTCTCGACGTTGTGGTCGCCCTCAACACCCTCGTGGGGGTTTATCGCTATCGCAACATCGGCTTCCCTGAACATGCTTATGTCGTTGTAACCGTCGCCAACGGCCACGGTAAGCTCGGGCTTTAACTCCCCCTTCAGCTCGCGCAGAATGACTCCCTTGCTCTTGAAGTCGACCAAAGGGTTCACCTTCCCCGTAACGACACCGTTTTCATCGAATATCAGCTCGTTGGCGTAGACATAATCAACCCCAAGTTCCCTTGCTATCCTTCCCGCGAGGCACATGAGGCCGCTGCTGAGTATCGCTATCTTGAAGTCGTTCTCCCTGAGGAACTCGATGAGCTCCTCTGCCCCATCCATGTACTCGACCGAGTTCGCCCACTCCATTATCTCCTCCCGCGTGTGGCCCTTCCAGAGGGAGGCGTCGAGCTCGGCCCATCTCACGTAGTCGATTTCTCCGGAGAAGAAGAGCTCGGCGTACTCCTTTCCCTTCTCCCACGTGCCGAACTTCTTGTGAAGCTCCACCCAGCTCGATATGGATTTGACGAGCGTCCCCTCGAGGTCGAAAGCGATGAGCTTGACCATGGTATCACCTTAAAGAAAAGCCCACGTGGAGCTTAAAAGCCTACTCCCTCCAGCCGTATTCCCCGACCAGGGGCACGAAAGCTACACCGCCCCAGCGCCGCTTTTTGATTTCCCCGTCTTCAGTTTTATCGACGATGTACAGGTCCTGCCAGAGGTGATAGCTCCCCACGGGGATTATCAGCCTTCCTCCGGGCTTGAGCTGCTCCACCAGCGGCTCAGGAATCTCCGGCGCCCCTGCGGTAACGATTATCCTGTCGTAGGGAGCCTTCGGCGGAAAGCCCCCGCTCCCATCCCCCAGGAAGACGTGGACGTTCCCAACTCCGGCCCGCCGAAGGTTCTGTCTGGCAAACTCAACAAGCTCCGGAATCCTCTCGACTGTGTAAACGTCGGTCTTCACGAGTTCGGCTATTAGAGCGGCGTTCCAGCCACTCCCCGTTCCGACCTCGAGAACCTTCATTCCGGGCTTCAGCTCGGCCAGCTCGAGCATTATCGCGACCATGTGGGGCGCGCTTATCGTCTGCCCCGCTGGAATCGGGAGGGGTTCATCGACGTGGGCGTAACCCCAGTAGCGCTTCTGGACGAAGAGGTAGCGCGGATACTTCAGAAAAGCCCGCCTAACAGCTTCGCTTTTGATAACCCCCTCGCGGAAAAGCCTCTCAACGGTCTTCTCCCATCTCCTCAGGAGTTCATCCTCGGAAACCATAGGACTCATCGCGAGAGAATACGCACAAGAGGATTTAAGGCTTGCGAGAAGGGTTTGGAGATAGTGGCCGGCGGCGTCCCCGGTTTCCCGCCCCCTCTCGGAGGGCAGTACACCCGGGATCGCTGGCGGGCTTAACTTCCGGGGTCGAAACGAGACCGGGTGTGACCCCGCCGCTATGACCGCCGTACC